>JAUXXY010000130.1 GCA_030684735.1 Bacteroidales bacterium
CAATCAATGAAATCGTTGAAAGTATTTTTCTTTTTGAGCAATTTTCCGTCTTCATACCATTGACGGCCCATTTCCTGTCCGCCACGTACATGGGCAATTGCATATACAAAACCACGATTCACCAGGCTGATTACGTTGCTGTTGAAGCGGGTATCCATGCTGGCACCGTAGGAGCCATATCCGTATAGAAGCAGTGGGTTGTTGCCGTTGTTCTCCAACCCTTTGCGGTAAACCAGTGTGATTGGTACTTCAACTCCGTCGCGAGCAGGTGCAAACAAACGGCGGGTTTCGTAATGAGCAGGGTCGAAATCGCCCAGCACTTCCTGTTGCTTGATGAGTTTGCTTTCACGCTGTTTCATGTCATAATCATAAGTGCTGGCTGGTGTAGTGAGCGAAGTATAGCTATACCGGAGAGTCGTTGATTCCATTTCGGCATTGATGCTGATGCCTGCAGTATAGGCTTCTTCCTTAAAGTTAAGATAATGTTCAGTATCGCTACCCAGGTGCCGGATACGAAGCTGCCTAAGGCCATGCTTGCGTTCCTGCATAACGAGGTAGTCGTTAAACACTTCAATGTTTTCGAGCAGCACATTGGTGCGGTGACCTACCACTTCTTTCCAGCGATTTTTTTGAGTGGAGTGTGCATAAGCCTGCATCAACCGGAAATTTTGGGCATCCCAATTGGTTAATATATAGAAATTGCCATTGTGTGGCCAAAGATGATAGAGATGGTTTTTTTCGCGGGGTTGAAAAACCCGGAATTTCCCGGTTGGGTTATTGGCATCAAGCAGCCATGTTTCGTTGCTGAGGGTGCTGTTGGCTTGTATCATGATAAAACGGTGGTCTTTTGAACGCGAAACGCTTATGTGATAAAATGTTTCATCGGCTTCGTAATATACCTGTACGGCCGATTGATCTTCGCCAAAAGTCAAGCGGTTGATGCGGTCGTAACGCAGGGTGGCCGGATCAATGGAGGTGTAAAAGAATGTTTTGTTATCACTTGCCCACACCACATCGCCGCCGGCCAACTTGATGCCGGTTGCAGTAACTTGGCCACTCACAAGGTCTTTAACCAAAATGGTATATTGCCTGCGCCCCACGGTATCTGCCGTGAAGGCCAGCAAGCGGTTGTCTGGGCTTACATCATAATCACCCACACTGAAATAGGAGTGATCCTTAGCTATGTTATTCACATCAAGCATGATCTCTTCAACGGCATCCAATGAGTTTTTTTTCCGGCAATAAATGGGGTACTCTGCTCCGGTTTCGAAACGGGTGTAGTAATAGTATCCGTTACTGTGGAAGGGAGCACTCTGATCGTCTTGCTTAATGCGTCCTTTCATCTCTTCAAAAAGGGTTTCCTGCAAGCCATTTGTGTGGGACATCATGGCTTCGAGGTAGGTATTTTCAGCTTCGAGGTAGGCAATCACGGCAGGATTTTCGCGGTCGTTCAGCCAATAATATGGATCAATACGGGTATGGCCGTGTATCTCGAGCGATTTTTCAATTTTTTCAGCAATAGGCATTTGAGTGTTGGTTTTTATTTGCAGGCTGTTGCATGAAAAGGTAAGGGCAGCAAGAGTAATGAAAAATAAGTTCTTTTTCATGTGATTAGTATTTATACCATAAACGGTAGAGATGATGATAAGTTTATAATTGCAGGGCATATTATTTGCATAAAATATTTTATTTTATTCAAAGGCTCAATATTGCCGGCTCAAGGTTATACAGTTATTTCGCCCCCATCCCTCACTAAGCGAAGCCAATATATTGCGCTGGCAATGTCTTTCACATCTTTGAAGGTCAGGCTGAGTTTATTGCCCACTTCCTTCATTCGGCAGTGTTGCGGTTTCGATTGGATAAAAGTAAGCACATTGGTGAAATGATTACTCTGGAAATAGGCAGATTCGGGGTTGCTGATAAAGTAGCAGGTGAGCAAGTTGTTTTTCAATACAATTTTTTCGAAACCTATATCTCTTGCAACCCATCGCAAACGGATGGTATTAATCAACTCATAGGCTTGTGCTGGTATAGGGCCAAAACGGTCGGCCAGTTTCTCACCGAAAGCCATCAGGCCATCTTCGTTTTCGATGCCATCCAGTTCCTTATATAAGCTTAAGCGTTCGGTGGTGTTAGTGATATATTCGCCGGGGATGAGGATTTCGAGGTCGGTTTCGATCTGGCAGTCTTTCACAAACTTTGTTTCTGTTTGTTCGGGTAACAAATCACGGAACTCATTATCTTTCAGTTCGCTGATGGCTTCGTTCAGAATGCGCTGATACATTTCGAACCCTATCTCGGAGATGAAACCGCTTTGCTCCGCACCCAGGATATTTCCCGCTCCGCGTATATCGAGGTCGCGCATGGCTATATTGAACCCGCTGCCGATTTCAGAAAACTCTTCGATGGCGCGCAGGCGCTTACGGGCTTCGTCTGTCAGAAGGGTGTGAGGTGGTGCAAGCAGGTAGCAGAAAGCTTTTTTGTTGGTTCTACCCACGCGGCCACGCAACTGGTGCAAGTCGCTCAGGCCATAGTGATGTGCGTCATTGATAATGATGGTGTTGACATTAGGAATATCAAGCCCCGATTCAATAATGGTGGTAGCCACCAACACATCAAAGCGTCCCTCAATGAAGTTGATCATCACCTTTTCGAGTTTAGCCCCTTCCATTTGCCCATGGGCAATGGCAATCTTGGCATCAGGCACAATGCGTTGTATCTTGCCTGCCAGTTCATGTATATTTTGCACCCGGTTGTTCACAAAGAACGCCTGCCCACCACGTGAAATCTCGTAATGAATAGCGTCGCGGATGAGTTCTTCGTTCATCTGACGTATCTCGGTTTCGATGGGGTATCGGTTGGGTGGTGGGGTGTTGATGATGCTCAGGTCGCGCGATCCCATCATGGAAAATTGCAATGTGCGCGGAATAGGTGTGGCCGTAAGGGTAAGCGTGTCAACACTCACTTTCATCCGGCGCAAGCGTTCCTTGGCGGCCACGCCAAATTTTTGCTCTTCGTCAATGATCAGTAATCCAAGGTCTTTGAATTCAACATCTTTGCTTAAAAGACGATGGGTTCCGATGAGGATGTCAATGCGACCTTCTTTGAGGTCGTGCAGGGTCAGTTTTTGTTGAGCCGAACTTTTAAAGCGGTTCAGATAATCCACACGACAGGGAAAATCGGCCAGACGCTCGCCAAAAGTCTGAAAATGTTGCAATGCCAAAATGGTGGTTGGAACCAATACCGCCACCTGCTTTGAGTCGGCCACCGCTTTGAAGGCGGCACGAATGGCTATTTCGGTTTTGCCGAAACCAACGTCGCCACACACCAGGCGATCCATGGGCGAATACGACTCCATGTCGGTTTTCACATCCTGGGTGGTTTTATACTGATCGGGTGTGTCTTCGTAGATAAATGAAGCTTCGAGCTCATGCTGCATGTAAGTGTCGGGCGAGAATGAGAAGCCTTGAGAAGCCTTGCGCTGGGCATACAGTTTAATCAATTCGCGGGCTATATCTTTGACCTTTTGCTTGGTTCGGCTTTTCAGATTTTTCCATGCGTTTGACCCCAGTCGGTCAAGGTTAGGCGGGGTGCCGTCTTTGCCCATGTATTTCGAGATACGATGCAAAGAGTGGATGCTAATATAAAGCAGGTCAGTATCCTTATAAGCCAACCGTAAGGCTTCCTGCTGCCGGCCGTTTACATCAATCTTTTCCAGCCCGTCGAAACGGCCAACGCCATGGTCAAGATGTGTTATATAATCACCAGGCCTTAGATCATAGATTTCCTTTAAGGTAAAGGCCTGGCGGCTGGCAAAACCATCGCGCAGCCTGAATTTCTGGTAACGGTCGAAGATTTGATGGTCAGTGAAGCAAGCTAATTGTAGGTCGTGGTCGGTAAAACCTTCGTGCAGAGTCAGCTGTATGATGTTGAAAGGAAGGTCATCTTCCTGATTGCGGTTTCGCAGCAGGTCTTCGATAATGATGCGAATACGGTCAATCTGTTTGGGATTGGCAGCAAGAATGAAATTCTGGTATTCTTTGGCTGCATTTTCGCGCAGATGGTTTATTAATAAGTCGAAGTTCTTATTAAATACAGGCTGTGGCGCAGTGTTGAAGGTGATGGTGTCGCCATCGGCCAGGTGATTATCTGCACTCAGTTGAATGATAGGAGATTGGAGCATATCGCTGAGGAACTCCTGCCTTGAGCAGAAAAGCTCTGCAGGTTGGAGGTGGGCAATCTCGCGCTTGAGGTTGCTGAAAATATCATTGGCTTTTTCAAACTCTTTCTCAATCCGGTCGAAGGCCAGTGCTGGTTCTTCGATCCACACAAGAGGCACATCGGGTATAAACTTGAAAATGCTACCTCGTTTTTCGTACAGTTGTCGGTCCTGAACATTGGGAATTAGCGTGATGTGATCGAGCCGGTCAATCGAAAGCTGTGAGGCTGGGTCGAAAGAGCGGATAGATTCGACATTTTCAGTTCCAAACTCAATACGGTAAGGATGGTCGTTTGAATAAGAATACACATCCACCAGCCCACCACGAATGGAAAACTGACCGGGTTCAACCACAAAATCCACCCTTTCGAAGTTGTATTCAAGCAACAGGTCGGTTACAAAATCCATATCCACCGGCTCACCAATTTTGAGCCTGAAAGTGTGCTTTTTCAGGTAGGTCTGGCTTATAACCTTTTCGCCAAGGGCTTCGGGATAGGTAACTGCGATGGCAGGTCGCCCCGGGTTGCTGAAGCGTTTTAGTACCTCGGTGCGCAGCAAAACATTACTGTTGTCGGTCTTTTCCAGCTCATAGGGCCGACGGTAGGAAGTGGGAAAAAACAAGACCCTCTTTTTGTGAAAGGGCAGGTCGCTTTCGCCGAAAATGGCTTCCAGGTCGTTAAGAAAATAAGCAGCGCTTTCCTTGTCAGTGATGATGGCGATAATATTAGAGGGGCGACTTGCGAACAACCCGGCCAACACCATTGCCTTGGATGAACCGATCAATCCCTTGAGTCGGAAGCCAGGATGCGGGCCTATGAGGCCGAGGTTGATTTTTTCAACCAGCGGGTGATGGCGGTAATGTTTTATGAAAGCATCGCTGGACAAGGGGCGTTTTTTTGAATCGCAAAATTACTGAAAACCATAATAATGGAACGCCCTTGCTTATATAATGCCATATTATCATGTTTGAGGTTATCCTAACATCTTTTTATTTAATTTTGGCACAGAAAATCAAAATTGAATTGTCTTATTCTATCAATTTATATCTTACCCAATTTAAACAGTTATGAAAAAAATGCAGTATTTCATCGTCACGCTTGCAGTCCTGTTTTTATGGCAGGGGGTGCTGGCACAAAAGAATTACAAATTTGAACAAGTTCCGGGTGACCCGCTCAATGCCCGCATCTACACGCTCGACAACGGATTGAAAGTGTATATGACGGTATATAAGGATGAACCCCGCATTCAAACCTACATCGCCGTGAAGGTGGGAAGCAAGAACGATCCTGCCGAAACTACCGGTCTGGCTCACTATTTCGAACACATGATGTTCAAAGGAACGCCCAATTTCGGCACCCTCGACTGGGAGAAAGAAAAGGTAATGATTGAAAAGATTGAACAACTTTTCGAGAAATACAGAAAGGAAACCGCTCCCACTAATCGTGCTGCTATTTACCGCGTGATTGACAGCCTCTCGCACGAAGCGTCCAAACTGGCCATCCCCAACGAGTATGACAAGTTGATGAAATCCATAGGTTCTCGCGGCACAAATGCCGGCACATCCAACGATTATACCATCTATATCGAGAATGTTCCGTCTAATCAGCTCGAGAAATGGGCCATCGTGCAGGCCGACCGTTTCGCTTATCCTGTACTTCGACTTTTACACACCGAACTGGAAACAGTATATGAAGAAAAGAACATGTCGCTCACCAACGACGGACGTAGGGCCAGCGAAGCCATGCTAAAGGCACTTTATCCAAACCACCCATACGGGCAGCAAACAACACTGGGCGAGGCCGAGCATTTGAAAAATCCCTCAATGAAGAATATCCGGGAGTTTTATGCCAAATACTATGTTCCTGGCAATATGGTTGTGGCCATTTCAGGCGACTTTGATCCCGACCAGGCCATTGGAATTATTGACCGGTATATGGGCAAGCTCGAACCTAAGCCTATACCTGAGTTTACTTTTAAACCCGAATCACCGCTTACAGAACCAAAAATTGTAGAAGTGGTGGGGTTGGAGGCCGAAAACATCCGCCTCGCCTACCGTTTTGCCGGTATTGGAACCCATGAGGCCCTTATGGCCGATATGCTCGCCATGATGCTATCGAATGGCAAGGCAGGCCTAATTGACCTGAATGTGAACCAGAAACAACTGACCCAACGCGCCAATGCTTACTTTATGTCGTTCAACGATTACTCAGCCCTGACACTCAGTGCAAGTAATAAATCGGGCCAAACCCTCGACCAAGCCAAAAACATATTACTCGAACAGGTGGAATTGCTCAAGAAAGGCGAATTTCCCGACTGGATGCTCGAAGCCGCCATCAACAATCTGAAGCTCCGCGAACTCAAACGATTCGAAAGCAATGCCGGCAGGGCCATGGCGCTGGCACAGAGCTTCCTCAGGAGCCAGGACTGGAAAGAAACCATCAGCTATATTAACCAGCTTGGAACCATCACCAAACAAGAGTTGCTGGCTTTTGCAAACGAAAAATTAGGAAACAACTACGTGGTAGTGTACAAACGCCAAGGCGCACCCCAGGACATAGTGTCCATCGAAAAACCACCCATCACCCCCAACCACATCAACCGCGACGTGGAGTCGGATTTTCTGAAAATGGTAAAAGATCAAAAGGTTAATCCGCTAAAACCTGTTTTTGTGGATTATGAGAAAGATATTACCAGGGTGAAAACCAAAACCGGACTCAGCCTGCTGTATGTGCCCAACACCGAAAATGCTACATTCAATCTATTTTATTATTTTCCTTTTGGAAGCGATCACGACAAAATGATCAACCTGGCCGCCCAATACCTGCAATACCTTGGCACTTCAACTCTCACACCCGAAGAAATCGGACAGGAATTTTACAAGCTGGCATGTTCATTCAGCGTGAATGCGTCGCGCGATGAAACCTATGTGAGCATCAGTGGGTTGAGTGAAAATCAAGGGAAAGCTATGCTTCTGCTCGAAAACCTGATGGCCGACTGCCAACCAAACGATGAAGCCCTCGGAAAACTCGTTGACAACATCCTAAAAGGCCGAAACGATGCCAAAGCCAACCAAAATGCCAACTTCCAGGCATTGGTGAGCTATGCTACTTACGGTCCTGTGTCTCCAACCACTAACATTATTGACGAGACCAGCCTAAGAGCACTGACGCCCAACGACCTGATCCAAATTATCCGTACCCTAAACAGCTATCCGCACGAAGCGATATATTACGGACCGACAAAACCTGCCGATATGGCAAAACTGATTGTTAAGATGCACAAAGTGCCAGCCAAATTCCTGGCCATTCCAAAACCAGTTGAGTTTAAAATACTCGAGACTACATCTGACAGGTTGCTCTTTGCCCATTACGACGCTACACAAAGCTATCTGCAAACGGTTAGCAGGGGTGTGGATTTCACTCCTGCACTTAATCCCATCGTAACCACATATAACGGATATTTTGGCGGAGGAATGAATACCATTGTGTTCCAGGAAATGCGCGAAAGAAGAGGCCTGGCCTATACCGCACGCTCACGCTATAACACGCCCGATACTCCGGATCAACCATTCACAAACACCAGTTTCATTGCCACCCAAAACGATAAGATCGTGGATGCTTTTAATGCTTTCAACGAACTCTTCAACCAGATGCCTGCATCGGAAAACTCTTTCCGTTTGGCTCGCGAGGCAATCATCACAGATATTGAAACAAACCGAATCACTAAATTGGGGCTCATCTGGAACTACTTTGGTGCCCGAAAAATGGGCTACAAAGAGGACATTCGTAAGGAGTTGTATCATAAAGTGCCTTCGTTTACCCTTGAGGATGTGGTGAAATTTAACGAACAATACATCGCCAACCAGCCAAAGACCTATGTGGTGCTGGGCAACGAAAAGGACATGGATTTCGATAAGTTGCATAAACTTTATGGAACGGTGAGGAAACTAAGCAAAGAGGAAATTTTCGGGTATTAGATGCCCTAATATCATTCAGCGCTAAATCCTTAGATTTGCAGGATCAATAATGGTAATGTGATGCGGGTTTTTAAATTTGGTGGCGCATCGGTAAAAGATGGTGCATCGGTTCAGAATGTAGTTAAAATCCTTCAGAAATACCCCACAGAAAAATTGGTGGTGGTGCTGTCGGCCATGGGCAAGATGACCAATGCTTTTGAAGTACTTGCTCAACACCACCACACAGGGAAAAGAGATGATTGCCTTCGGCATTTGGATTATATCCGTAGCTTTCACCTTGAATTGATGCACCCCCTGTTTCCCGACCCATCTGATTTTGCGTATAATACTATAGATAAGCTGCTTGCCGAGGTTGAAGCCATTCTTTCCGAACCCAATCTTTCAAGTTTCGACAAATTCTACGATCAACTGATCCCCTATGGCGAATTACTTTCAACCAACATCTTGTCGCACTATCTCCATAAAAGCAATATTAACCATCAGCTTATTGATGCCCGCAGAATCATCACCACAGATGCAGCCTACCGCGAAGCAAGGGTAAACTGGGACCGCACAAAAAAAAATGTGAACAAACTCATCCGGCCATTCTTAACAGATGGTGGTGAACAAAGACTGGTTCTCACTCAAGGTTTTATCGGCGCCGACATCAATGGCCATACTACGACGCTGGGCCGCGAAGGTTCCGATTACACCGCTGCTGTGCTTGCCTATTGCCTCGATGCCCGCGAAGTGGTGATCTGGAAAGATGTACCAGGGTTGCTTAACGCAGATCCCAAGATCATGCCCAACACCGTTAAATTTAGCGAGATTTCGTATGGCGAAGCCATTGAACTGGCCTATTATGGTGCCACCATCATCCATCCTAAGACCATCAAACCACTGGAAAATAAAAAGATACCCCTTTATATAAAACCTTTTACCGATCCCGATGCTGCCGGTTCGGTGATTCATCACACAGAAACCGAATCCCCTTCGGTGGCCAGCTATATCTTTAAGTTCAACCAAACCCTGTTGAGCATCACCCCGCGCGATTATTCGTTCATCAATACCGAAAACTTGTCGGATATATTTGCGGTTTTCAAAATGTATGGGCTGAAAATCAACCTGATGCAGAATTCAGCCATAAGTTTTTCGGTGTGTTTCGATAGCGACAGGGCTGATTTTGATACCCTGCTGCAAGCATTGCAGGTGAAATTCAAAGTGCTCTACAACTATCAGCTCGAACTGATCACAATCCGCAACTACCAACATGCAGAGATTGGGAAGGTGTTGCAGGGGCGCACCATATTGCTCGAACAACGAAGCCGCAATACGCTGCAAATGCTGGTCTCGGGAAAATAATAAAATACATTAATCCAAGGTTCAGAATCGGTTGCAGTTATTTTGCTATGTTCTCGAAACAATGTTAACATCGGAAACTATGCTGAAAAGAGGAGTTATTCAGCTTTACCGCTCATAATAATATTAATGGCACCGATCACATCCAGCACATTCACTGTTCCCTCCCCGTTTACATCGGCATTTGCGAGGCAGAAAGGCATCGGGGTTATATCAGTGCAAATCAGCTAAATCCGTGCCTGTTCCGTCCCGCACCCCGTATTGACGGGACAGGCTGTGCGGAAGACT
>JAUXXY010000150.1 GCA_030684735.1 Bacteroidales bacterium
GCTTCGCTTCGCTCGCAATGACGAAAATATACTTTTTGGAGTGGACTCAATATTGATTCTGACACGAATTTAATAAGGTGTATGGAAGCAATATTAGCTCGTAGAATCATTAAATAGCAAACCGCTTGAGCACATGTCGAACGAAGTGAGACCTCTACTAGTGACAATAAAGCAACACCCGCCAATTTCGTGGCAGCCTCAAATTTAAAGGATAAAGCCATATTTACTGTGATGCTGTTTCTTCAAAACATCTTTGCCACGGTCAGCCCAAAAATAAGATTATTGATTCCAATGTTCGGCTTCCTTGTCTGGGCATTGGAAATGTGGCGAAGACCACTGAAAAAGGCCAATTCGTACTGATTGTTTTCATTACGATACCGATGCTTATAGGCCATCAGAAAGTTGGTGGAAAAAATAAATCCGTTGATTTGGCGTGCGGTAACCAAGTCAGTATAATGGGGACCTGCGCCCACGTTGAAATTAATCAAGCTGTTGCGGCCCAAGGCCAGGTTTGCATTTAAATAGAGATTTATACCAAACTCGCTGTTCAGTTTATCGGTGAAAGAAAACCCCACCTGAGGTACAAAATCAATCCCATAGTTAAATCGTGTTTTCGTTGTGGAAAGAGGTAGATGCAGAGTTCCGCCAATCAATATTGGCCGATAAGAGAGACCCTCGGGTAAGAGATAAAAGTAGTGGCCATATTGAAACATCAATCCTATGGAGCGTAGGTTAATATGGCGTGAGAGAATTTCAGTTTTCTGGGCTGAAGCACCAGCAAGCAAAACGAAAACCCCCAGCAACACAAATAGAATCCTTTTCATTGCAACAGATAGTTAGTTTAGGTTGATGAATAAAACACCATACCAGTCATTAAGATAGTCCTGAATCCGTGAACGATTTTATGAACTGCCGTCATTGCGAGGGAGCGTAGCGACCGAAGCAATCTTTTTATAATCGGAGAGATTGCTTCGTGCCTCGCAATGACGAATACCTTCACGGATTCAGGATAGTAATTAAACGGTTACTCATTTTGCTATCAACTTCTGAAAGCCAATCTGAAATTAAAAGGCGCAAAAATACACTAATCTGCTTGGCTGAGAAATCATGGAGCCATAGATTATGAAAAATAATCGTACCCGGCTTTTTCTACCATTGATTTACTGCCATTGGTTTGCCACAGATTGATATTGCTGCCATATACCCCTGATCGGACATAATTCTTATCTTTGAAAAAATTTCTAACCCAAAAATTTACATTAAAATGAGAAAAGCATTGTATTTATTGTTCCTGCCACTTATTGCAATCGTGGCAGGATGCGGAGGACAACAAATGAAGAAACAAGAACTTGCCGTAACGCCCATTGTGGCCGAAACTGTTAATCAAGTAATTACCGAACTCGTGAACAAGCATGGTGAAGATTACCGTTTCAGGATCGAACGGGGTGTGAACCAGGTGGCGCAGCTGTGGCGCGAAAGCGATGGCAGCACCGACGATTTTTCAGGGTTTTGCAACGAAAAATTTATTGCTTCACCCGAAGAACTGGACCTTGTGTTCAACAAGCTCATGGTGAACTATGAGATACTCAGCGGCCACCTGATGAAAATCAAGAAAGACCTCATGCGCCCCTTGCATCTCGACCTGGGACCCATCCATCACGTTGATGTGATGTTTGGTAGCTACGAACCTGGCGCACACATTCAAGAGGATTTCTACACTAACAAAATCGGGTTTATGGTTGCCTTGAATTTCCCGTTCTATACGCTTGCTGAAAAAACCAACCTTGGCACCAACTGGAGCCGCAAACAGTGGGCTTTTGCACGCGTGGGCGATTACTATACCTCAAGGGTGCCCGCCGAGCTGATACAGCAGGTCAGCACCAACGACACGGAAACCGATAACTATATTGCCGAGTATAATATCTACATGGGCAAACTTGTAAATAACAACGGTGAAACGCTATTTCCCGATGACCTGCGCCTGATAACCCATTGGGGGCTACGAGATGAGTTGAAATCGAACTATGCCGATGAACGGGGACTTGAAAAACAAAACATGATTTATTCGGTGATGAAAAGAATAATAGATCAGAGCATCCCCGAAAAAGTGATCAACAACAACGCCTATGTTTGGAACCCAATAGAAAACAAGCTTTACAAAAACGACACCTCGTTGAATTTTACATCCGAACCTGATACGCGTTACCTGCGATTACTTAACAGCTTCAAGGCCAACAAAAACCTCGATCCCTATTATCCAAAATTCCCTACCTATATTCAGCGGCAGTTTGAAGCCAACATGGAAATACCCCAAAAAGATGTTGAGCAGCTTTTTACAGAATTTATTTCAAGCCCCCAGGTGAAGGAAGTGGCCACACTGATCAGTGAGCGCCTTGGCAGGCCGCTCGAACCTTTCGACATCTGGTATAATGGGTTCAAGGCAAGAGGAACCTACACCGAAGAACAGCTTAACGAGATTGTGAAAGCCAAATATCCGGATGTTGGAGCTTTCCAGGCTGATCTTGACCTCATTCTCAGGAAATTAGGCTATGATAAAGATAAAGCTTCGTTTCTAGCTTCCCAGGTAAAAGTTGAAAGCTCGCGCGGGGCCGGCCATGCATGGGGTGCCACTATGCGCCAGGACAAAGCCTTGTTGCGTTCGCGCATTGGGGCGGGCGGCATGGATTACAAAGGCTACAACATAGCCCTGCACGAATTCGGACATAATGTGGAACAAACCATCTCATTGCATGATGTGGATTATTATGTGCTGAACCGTGTTCCTAATACTGCCTTCACCGAAGCCCTGGCCTTTATTTTCCAGAAACGCGACCTCGAAATGCTTGGCCTCAAAGACAAAGATCCCATGAAAGAACACATGCTGGCTTTGTCTAACTTCTGGTCGAGCTACGAAATCATGGGCGTTTCGCTGGTTGACATCCGGGTTTGGGAATGGATGTATGCCAACCCCGATGCGACTCCCGCAAGCCTGAAGGAAGCTGTGATAAGAATTGCCAAAGAAGTTTGGGACCAATTTTATGCCCCTGTGTTCGGGATGCAGGACGAGCCTATCCTTGCCATTTACTCGCACATGATAACCAATCCGCTCTACCTTTCGAACTATCCGCTCGGACATCTGATTGATTTCCAGATTGAGCAACACATCAGGGATAAAGATTTTGCAGCGGAAACACAACGTATGTTCAAACAAGGCAGCATCATCCCGCAGGAATGGATGAAAGGCGCAGTGGGGATGGAAATTTCGATATTGCCATCCCTTGAGGCCACCACCAAGGCTGTAAAGGCTCTCAGGGAATGAAGTTGACGGTGGCTTACGCATATACTTTTCCTTCTTAGATTATCTTTTCATCATCTATATTTACTTGTAATACACAGGAAAAATGTAGATAGAATACCAATAAATGTTCAAATTCCTGACTTTGACAGCAGATTTTCATAATTGTTTAATATTGAGCAAAAAAGAAAATGGGTTTCGTGCAAATTGCCACTACAATTTGCAGTTTTAAGAAAAAGATGGATTTAGTTACCTGACTATTCCAGTCCAATCGGCGCCACCCATTCCGGACGAATCGGCGCCAGTATTCCGGACGAATCGGCGCCAGTATTCCGGAGCAATCAGCGCCTACAGGGAATGTATCAGGTACATAGAATTTATCAGTCTTGTAACCGCCCCGCCCATTAAAGGCAATTGCGAGGTTTTGTGGGCTTGGCCTTTGCGGGAGCAATTGCCTTTAACGGTTTGGCGGTATGTTTTGTTGCCGATATCGAAGCACTACATTGTCAAGTTGTGACAAGGTTTCAAAAGTGATACAAACTTTCATTAACTCACTATTTCGGCAATAAAATATACCGCCTGTTGAACTAAATCCCGCCTTCGCGGGATAGCTTTTTCAAAATTACTAGATTCTTTCTATAATTGGGAATTTATTCACCTTAAAATTTCAGATTATGAGAAAGAAATCGGGTTTTACTATTATTGAGCAGGCTATTGTGCT
>JAUXXY010000151.1 GCA_030684735.1 Bacteroidales bacterium
ATTTCTGATTTCTGATTTCTGATTTCTGGTTATTTTCGTTTAATTCCCTGATATTCTGATCTATTTAGATATTTGATGAATCCTGCTATTTGGGCGGAAAGTGAGGTGCAGTCCTCGAACAATTCCTGATGCTTTTCTTCACTTATATATCCAGCATCAAATATTCTATGAACTTGTGATCTTGTTTCTCCACATGAGGCTTTAGCTATCGATAAGAATTGGACAAATTCCTTTTTACCATCCCGTTCAAATCCTTCAGCGACATTATCCATGATTGATCCGCTCGATCTTATTACCTGATCCTTCAATGAAAAGTCTTTTTCAAGCTTGGTGTTCTCTGCAATTGACCTAATTTTTTTACAAATCTCTCTTGCTGCTTTCCAAATCTCCAAATCCTCAAACTTTGTTATTGTCATCGTTAACCTATATTTAAAAGTGGTTGTAATCAGAAATCAAAAATCAGAAATCAGAAATCAGAAATCAGAAATATTTAAATAACATCCATGAAACTCCGCTCAACCCTGTTGAAAATGATGATTCCGAGCAGTAGAATTACAATCGAGACTACCAGGCTGTAGCCAAGTGCAAACCACGAGAAGGTGCCCTGCCCCAGGAAGCCGAATTTAAAGGTTTCCATCACAGCCGTGAGTGGGTTGGCCTGAATGAGCCACATATATTTTTTGTAACTTCCTTCCATGACAGATAAAGGGTAAATGACCGGTGTGGCATACATCCATAATTGAATGGCAAAGGTGATGAGAAATTTCAAGTCGCGATACTTAGTGGTCATGGATGAGATGATGATTCCAAAACCAAGCCCCTGTGCCGCAAGGATGACAATTAAAACCGGAAACAGCAAAGCATAGACATTTGGCGCCACCGAGGTACCTTTGGCCACGAAGTAAATGTATACAATTACAAAAAGCGAGAACTGGATAAACATTTTGATCAACCCGGTGATGGTTACCGACAAAGGAGCGATGAGGCGCGGGAAATAAACTTTACCAAAGATGGCCTGGTTTGTGAGAAAAGTATCGGAAGTCTTTGTAAGGGATTCTGAGAAATAGTTCCAGAGTGTGATACCCGAAAGATAAAACAAGGCTTGCGGGATTCCATCGGTAGGGATGCCTGCAAGGCCGCCAAACACGAACATGAATACGATTGTGGTAAAAATGGGTTGAACAAAAAACCATATCGGTCCGAGGATGGTCTGTTTGTAGAAAGTAACAATGTCGCGCCGGATGTACATTTCGAGCAGATCGCGGTATTGCCAGATTTCTTTGAGATTGATATTTAACAGGTGGCCGCGTGGCTCAATTACCACATCCCAGGATTTATCTTCGTTTGCCATGTTTTGTTTTGTTCCTTGATGAATGCGATATTAGTCCCGAAACGCAAATCTCAAATATTCGGGTTATGAAAGTTATTGATTCATCAACCTGAATTCTTCGCTGCGTTTTATCAGTTCATCAAAGGTGGTGGAAGGTTATTTTTTCCTGCTCTGAGATCCGTCATTGTTTTGGGCACACAATGTATTATCGTTTCCATCGAGGATATCAGCGATTATTTGATTTTTGCGATTGTTAAACCATTCTCTTGTGGGGGGTTCGTTTATCCAGACAATTTCCTGCAGTTTCCCGACAGGGAACTGTTCTATTATTTCAGCAGCATTGATGGGGTTAACCCACAGATCTTTTTCTGAGGTGTCGTCAAAAATATTTATCCAGTTAAACGGTTTGATGCCACAAATGAAGACGATATCAACCACATCTTTCGGAGTGTAACGGCTTAAAGCAGTTATCTTATTCGATAGTATGTTCAGAATATTATCTGTTCTCGCAAAAACAGGGGTATTTAAGGGTTTTCCGCTTCGGAATGGTACGTCGTTCACGAGGTCGATTTTTAAGGAACATTCCCGATCAAAAATGAATAACCGTGCAAATCCTTCTTCGGCAATTGCCGTATCAAGGTGCAAACCGGCAACCTTAAGCCCATCGATTACCATATTGGCTTGTTGTTTAAAATCTAATGCCCCATTCACAAACAAGTCGAGGTCGTCGGAGTATCGATGATGCAGATATGCTCTGCTTAACGCTGTTCCGCCTGTAAGGTAGAACCCGACAGGAAGTTGTAAAATAACATTAAGTACTCTGTCCTGCAGCGGGTACAGTGTATTTTGATAATAATCTGCGTGCATTGGTATAGAAGGTTCGGCGTTGAACCGGGTAAAGTTTTTTAATTGTTGAATCGGTGAGCAAGTCAAGCATGTTTTGCCTGCCAACGAGCTTCATCAATTCATACCATTTAAGGCTGTTAAGCACCCGGATAAAAAGTTGTTCGTCGCTATGAAAAACCTGAACCGGATCGGTCAGGATTTTATCCGATAATCCTGATCTTTTATTTACCGGTAGATCCCAAAGCATGGCGTTCAACTTATCAGGCAATTCGATCTGCATGGGTGTTTTTTTCGCAAATATATCAATTATTCAGGTTATGCAAGATACTGGCAAACACAGAGTATCATTTAAGAGACAAAGTTATTGATTCATCAGCCTGAATTCTTCGCTGCGGTTCATCAGCTCTGTGTAGGTGCCGGAGCTTATAATCTTACCGTTTTTCATCAGAAAAATATGGTCACATTTTTTCACGGTTGAAAGCCTATGGGCGATCATGATGATGGTGCGGTCGCCTTTCAGGCGGTCTATGGCCTCGATAACATATTTTTCGGTGATGTTGTCGAGGGCTGAGGTGCCTTCGTCCATGATGAGCAGTTGGGGGTTGTGGTATAGTGCCCGGGCGATGCCAATGCGCTGACGCTGTCCGCCCGAAAGCCGGATGCCCCGTTCGCCGATGACCGTATTTTCTTTCTCCGGCAAGCGGTTGATCAGTTCGCTAAGTTGGGCAGCAGTGGCTGCTCTGTGGAATTTCTCATTATCAATTTCTTTATCATTTAGCCCAAATGCTACATTGCGCTTCAGTGTATCATCGCTTAGGTAGATTGATTGGGGTATATACCCAATGTTGCGTTGCCAGGCTCGCGTATCGCTGAAAATATCGATCCCGTCTACATTAATTTTTCCCTTATCAATTTTCAGAAGTCCCAGCAAGGCATCAACAAGGGTGGTTTTGCCGGCTCCCGATTCGCCAACCAACGCGATGGCAGAGCCTCGGTGTATACGCAAACTCACGTCGTTGAGTGCGGTTTCGCTGCTATTGGGATAGGAAAAACTGAGCCCATCTATTACGATTTCTGACCTGAAGGTGAGCGGTTGCGTATTGCCGGCATCATTCTTAATCGCATTCTCTTTCAGTTTCTGCAGGTCGTCATACACAGGATCGACAGAATAAATATAATACCTGAAGTTGTTAATCTGGCTCATCAGCTCTTTAAAAGTTGGCATCAACCGATAGGTGGCTGCAGCGAACAAGGCCAGCACCGCAATTATTCTTTCCATTGATTGTTCCCTGGCTGTGAGCATCAGGGCAAGCCCAAGCACTCCCATCACCGTAATGGTTTCGTAAACCGGACGTTGAACCGACTGCATCATCTCGAGAAAAAACTGTGCCTTGGCCCGTAGCCAGACACTCATATTGTATCGCGAAAGAAAATTTTCTTCCCTTCCCAACACCCGAATCTCCTTCACACCCGATAGTCCTTCGAGGATTACCTTATTGCTGATATTGCGGTGGTGCAATTCGATATTTCCGTGTTTTCCGGTTTTTATTTCAACAAGCTTCAACATACTCCATGTAACGCCTCCAAGCCCAAGGAGGGCCACCAGCGAAAAGAAGGGTTCGACAAAAAGCAATAACATAAGAACAAACAATATGGTTATGGCATTGAGGGCAATGCCCATCAGGGGAAGAAATACGTTGTATACCACCAGATAGGCTTCTGTGTTCAGGTTTCTCAGGAGTTCGGCAGTGTTGCGATTAAGATGAAATGCGTATGGGGCAAACATATAGCTCCTAAACAAACGGCCCGATAAATCAATATATTTATATTGTACAAAGCGGGTACGGATATAACTGATCAATGTAGTTAACAAGCCTTTTGCAATAAATAAACCGATCAGCCCAACAGAACCCACTATCAGCAATTCCCTTTCATTTTCGACACTCAACCATCTGGCAATCATGCCCGAAACAGGGTGGTTCAACACTTTGTAGGGAGATGAAACCACCAGAATAAAAGCAGGAATGGCACCAATGCCCACCATCTCCATCATGGCATTAATCATCAGCAAAAACAGCAGGCCTATTGCCTTGATTTTCTCATGCCGGCTGAAAAGGCTGATAAGTTTTCGAAGTGAGCTATGAATGCCGGTGCTTGTATCCAATGTTTATTGAATTAATGAATGGATTTTGTAAAAATAAAGTGCTTCACGTTAATATCTCGAAATTTCACAGAATTCAACTTTTTGATATTCATTGTATTATAGCATCGCATCTATGTGTAATTCCTCCTGATATCGCAAGGCAGTTTAGTTTGTCTGATACCAATCATACATTTTCCGAATGCCCTCTCCGATCTCAATTTTGTGCTTCCAGCCAAGATTGTGGAGTTTTGAAGGATCAGTTAATTTGCGCAAGGTGCCATCAGGCTTTTCCGTGTTGAAGTATAGTTCGCCATTGAACCCAACGATTTTTTTAACAAGGTATGCCAAATCGCGGATGGAGATTTCTTTACCGCTTCCGATGTTGATATGGGTGTTGCGAATATCGGGTGTTGGAAGAATAAGATCACTGAAATTGATATTTTCCATAATAAAGACGCAGGCATCTGCCATGTCTTCCGACCACATGAACTCTCGCATTGCCTTGCCAGATCCCCATATCTCGACAATTGTTTCAGGTTTCGAAGTTGGAGAAAGGTGCTTCACACCGTACTTGTGCAAAATATTTATTATTTCAGCCTCTTGGCAAGCTCCATTCATGCCTTCGATTGGTCGTTTGTTGAGATCATCATGTATGGCTTTCCAATTGTTTTCCTTCAGGCATTTTCCCAGATGGATTTTACGCAGCAGTGCCGGCAGCACATGACTCTTCTCCAGGTCGTAGTTTTCGTTGGGGCCATATAGATTGGTGGGCATAACAGAAAGAAAATTTGTACCATATTGAATGTTATAGCTCTCGCACATTTTTATTCCTGCAATCTTGGCAATGGCATAAGGCTCGTTGGTGTATTCGAGCGGACTGGTGAGCAGATACTCTTCTTTCATGGGCTGTGGGCAGTTGCGTGGGTAAATGCAGGTGCTGCCAAGGAAAAGTAGCTTTTTTACACCATTTAAAAAGGCCTGGTGTATTATGTTGCTCTGAATCATCAGGTTACTGTATATAAACTCGGCCCGGTAGGTGTTGTTGGCCATGATGCCACCCACCTTGGCTGCGGCCATGAATACAAAATCAGGTTTCTCGGTTTCAAAAAAAAGTGCAGTGGCTGCCTGGTCGGTCAGGTCAAGCTCACTGTAAGCTCGCCCGATGAGGTTGCGATAGCCTTTAGCGCTAAGACTCTTCCATAAGGCTGAGCCAACCATTCCTTGGTGGCCTGCAATATAAATTTTACTGTTCTTGTTCATTGTTGC
>JAUXXY010000172.1 GCA_030684735.1 Bacteroidales bacterium
ATATTTCGTCCTTAATTTACCGGAAATATGAAATTCGAAGACGGGGATGAAGTAGCTTTCCATAAAGTTCTTTTCATGGTTTCACTACAAATATCAGAATTCTTTCAATACGAAAGCTAACGATTATTGTAAAGGTTCATGGTGCGGTCAATGCCAATGGTAGTAAAGCTTTTGATCATCTCCACTGCTGTAAGCACCTTGGGTGTTAGAATTTTTTCTTCGGTTTTAGTCCATTGCCCAAGCACATAATCCACCTGAAATCCTTTGGCAAAATTGCCTCCAATTCCGAACCGAAGACGTGGAAGCTCGGTTGTGCCAAGTATTTCGATGATGTGGTTCAATCCGTTGTGTGAGCCTCCGCTTCCGTTGCGTTTCATACGCAACACACCTGAGTCGAGATCCAGGTCGTCCGACACAATAAGTAGGTTTTCGATGGGTATTTTTTCGGCTTCGAGCCAATACCTAACTGCTTTTCCGCTTAGGTTCATATAAGTAGCCGGTTTGATCATCACCAGCGGCTTGCCCTTGAATTTTGCATTTGCCACCGAGGCATATCGCCCGGGCAAGAAGGACACGTTGAGACTGGCTGCAAGTGCATCCAACACAGCAAAGCCGATGTTATGGCGCGTATTGGCGTATTCATCGCCGATGTTTCCAAGACCTGCAATCAGAAATTTCACGTTGCAACATTTTATATGTAAAAGCCGCCTTGAAATACCGAGAAACGATGATTTCAAGACGGCTGATTCGTTGATATCATAGTTATTCGGCAGCGGGCTCCTGGCCTACGGTACCTTCTGCCTTTTCTTCTTCTTCTTCTGTTTCGGCTACTACCGCTCTTGCCGAAAGCACAGTTACGATCAATGTACTCGGCGGGTCAAGCATTTCAAGATTTTTGAGCTTGATATCCGAAGCTTTAATGCTCGAACCGATATCGAGTTTGGCAATGTCTAACTCAATCTGGTCGGGGATATGTTCAATCAACCCTTTTACTTTAATTTTCCTGACTTTTTTAATGAGGCGCCCCCCACGCAATACCCCCTTGGGTGTGCCTGTCATTACTAAAGGTATGCTCACTTTCACTGCTTTTCCCGGAACTGTTTCCAGAAAATCGGCATGTAATACCACATCGCTTACAGGATGATACTGAACATCTTGCAGGATGGCGTTGTATGACTTACCGTCAACAACGAATTCCACAAGATAAGTATCGGGTGTGAAAAGAATCGTTGAAATGGCTTTTTCTTCTACAACAAAGTGAAGTTGTTCTTTTCCGCCATAGAGTACGCAGGGCACCTTGCCTTCCACCCTGTTTTTCTTAGCATCTTTTTTCCCTACGTTCCCACGAAGGGAACCGCTCATAGATACTGTTTTCATAATACTTTGATTTGATTAATTAGAAATGATTGATTATTAAAACTTGAACAACGAACTGATGGATTCATATTTGTAAACACGTGTGATCACATCGGCCAGCAGTGGCGCTGTCGAAAGTACTTTAATTTTATCGCAGGTTTGCCTTAATGGTATAGTATCAGTAACCACCACCTCATATATTGGAGAATTTTCGATGTTTTCGATAGCCTTGCTCGATAATAGTGGATGTGTGCAGAAAGCCCTGACACTGTTGGCGCCATTATCCATCATCAGGTTGGCTGCTTTGGTAATGGTGGTAGCAGTGTCAATGATGTCATCAACCAGGATCACGTCTTTTTCCAACACATCTCCGATAAGAGCCATGGTTTCAATTTCATTGGGTTTGGCTCGTTGCTTATAGCAAATTACAAAACTGCAGTCAAGCATTTTGGCATAGACTGCCGCCCTTCGTGTTCCACCGGTATCGGGCGAAGCCATGGTAAGGTTCGGCAGTTTCAACTGCTTGATATAAGGAATGAAAATGGAAGAGGCAAACAGATGATCAACAGGCACATCGAAGAAACCCTGTATCTGGTCGGCATGCAGATCAATGGTTATGACACGTTGAACGCCAGCGGCCATCAATAAGTTGGCCATCAGCTTTGATGCAATCGAAACACGTGGCTTGTCTTTACGATCCTGCCTGGCAAAGCCGAAGTAAGGGATGACTGCTACAATGTGTTTTGCCGAGGCGCGTTTGGCGGCATCTATCATCATCAGCAGTTCAAAAAAATTGTCGGCCGGGGCAAAGGTAGATTGAACAATAAAAATTTCCTGTCCACGAATATTTTCTTCGTATGACGGCTGAAATTCCCCGTCGCTGAATTCTGTAATAACAACATCCCCAAGCTTTTTGCCATAAACTTCTGCAATTTTTTCGGCCAGATACCGAGTGGCTCTACCCGAAAAAATACTGACTACTGAAGACATTGTGATTGATTTTGATGGGTTGGGTATGTAATATCAGGCAGCAAAACTACAAATAATTATCTTCTACTCAAACTTTTGCCTCATATTCAAAACCAATGGATGATCGGGAGGAGAATATTTTTTCTATTTTTGCAGTCTCGATACGATTCAAGATTAATTCGTTCATTGAACAAGCCCGGATGGCGGAATAGGTAGACGCGTTGGTCTCAAAAACCAATGGGGTAATTCCCGTGCCGGTTCGATTCCGGCTCCGGGTACGGATTTATTAAGCTTTCTTTCGCCGAGAAAGCTTTTTTTGTTCGACATAAATAAATAGGTGTCTTTTTCGTTAATACGCTGATTGAAAATATTTTATTTCATGAAAAATAATTCGCGCTACATCATATACTTCCCCATTATCGTCGCTGTGGCTATCATTGCAGGCATGTATCTCGGAAGCCGGCTCATCAGCACTTCGATGCTTAACCAAAAATTCAATTCCATCTTGCCGCTTTCACGTTACGACAAAGTGAATGATGTGATACAATATATCCTTCGCAATTATGTTGACTCCGTTGAGAAGGGGAAATTGGAAAAAGACGCGGTTATTGGAATTCTGAAAAACCTCGATCCACACTCTCAATATATTGATGTCCAAGACTTTAATGAAGTAAATGATCCTTTGCTGGGAGCTTTCGAAGGCATTGGCATACAGTTCAGGATGGAGAGAGATTCCTGCACGGTGATTCAAACCATTGTGGGGGGGCCTTCGGAAAAAGCAGGCATCAAGGCTGGCGACCGTATCGTAACCATCAACGATAGCCCGGTTGCCGGATTAATGATCAATGACCGTGAGATTGTGAAAAAGCTTAAGGGAGAAAAGGGCAGTAAGGTTATTGTAGGTGTGTTTAGGCGTGGCAATTCCGGGCTTATTAATTTCCCCATCATACGCGATGTTATCCCAACTTTCAGCATTGACGTTGCCTTCATGGCCGATAGGGAAACAGGGTACATAAAGTTGAGCAAATTTGCTGCCACCACACACCAGGAATTATTGTCGGCCATCGAAACTCTCTCCGGCCAAGGCATGCAGAAACTGATCTTTGACCTGCGTGGCAACTCAGGCGGATATTTGCAAGCTGCCATTAAAGTAGCCGATGAATTTCTCGACCATAAGCAATTGATTGTTTATACTGAAGGAGTCAATCGTCCGCGCCAATATGCTTATGCCTCCTCCAAGGGAATATTTAAACAAAAACCCTTGGTAGTATTGATTGACGAGGGATCAGCCTCGGCCAGTGAGATCATTGCCGGTGCCATACAGGACAACGATCGTGGTTTAATCATCGGGCGTCGCTCTTTTGGCAAAGGCTTGGTGCAAGAGCAACTGAACCTCCACGACGGTTCAGCCATAAGGCTTACCATAGCACGTTATTATACACCCGCTGGCCGAAGTATACAAAAACCGTATGAAAATGGTGCTGAGGAGTACTTTCACGAACCCTACTACCGTGTCTTAAACGGCGAAATGGAAAATGCTGACAGCATAAGGTTTAATGATTCATTGAAATATACAACAGCCGGAGGTAGAATCGTTTACGGGGGCGGAGGTATTATGCCCGACGTATTTATCCCGATCGCAACTGATAAAAAACTCTGGTATTTCGATGAGGTGGCCAGCAAGGGCCTGATTTATCAGTTTGCCTTTGACTATACCGATGAAAACAGGGATAATCTAAGCCGTTATAAAAATGTTGAAGATTATATCAATAATTTCCATATCACCCCTGAGATGCTCCGTAATTTTGTCTTGTTTGCTGAACGCAATGGGGTGAAAAAAAATGAAGCAGGATTTAACTATGCCCGTCACCGAATCGATGAGCTGGTAAAAGCTTTTATTGCCCGTAATTTCTTCAACGACATAGGCTTTTATCAAATCTATCTGCCCTCGGACAACGCTTTTTCAAAAGCTGTTGAAACGCTCAGAAACTGGGACCAGACAAGTCCATTGGCTACAATACAACAACCTATTCAACAGTAACTGACTTGGCCAGGTTTCTTGGCTGATCAACGTTGCATCCCCTGAGAACAGCCATGTGATACGAAAACAATTGAAGCGGAATGGTGGAGATTAAGGGTGTGAATATTTCTTCAGTTTCAGGTACTTCAATCGAATAGTCAGCCATTTCCCCAATGGTTTTATCCCCCTCATTCACAATGGCAATGATAATTCCTTTTCGGGCTTTCACTTCCTGGATGTTTGTAACCACCTTGTCGTATATAGTTTTGTTGGTGGCCAGCACTACAACGGGCATGTTTTCGTCAATCAATGCAATAGGCCCATGCTTCATTTCGGCCGCCGGATAGCCTTCGGCATGGATATAGGAAATTTCTTTCAATTTCAGCGCACCCTCCAGGGCAACCGGGAAATTATATCCCCTTCCGAGATAAAGCGCGTTGGTCGAATCTTTGAAAATTTCGGCAAGTTTCTTGATTTTGTCATTTAATAGCAGTGTTTTTTCTACCTTTTCAGGAATGCCATCCAGCTCGTTTAAAAGCTGGTAGAATTGCGACATGGGTAAGGTGCCCCTCTTATAGGCAAGGCGCAAAGCCAACATCACAAGGATGGTAACTTGGGCCGTAAAGGCTTTTGTGGAGGCTACACCAATTTCAGGCCCGGCGTGGGTGTATGATCCTGCATGGGTGGCACGTGCAATAGAAGAACCCACTACATTGCATATTCCAATGATGGTGGCGCCTTTTGACTTTGCAAGTTCAATGGCAGCCAGGGTGTCGGCTGTTTCGCCCGACTGTGAGATGGCAATTACAACATCCTCTTCGTTGATCACGGGTTTGCGATAGCGAAACTCTGAGGCATACTCAACCTCCACAGGTATGCGGGCCAATTCTTCGATCAAATATTCGCCCACCAGGCCGGCATGCCACGAAGTGCCACAAGCTACAATTAAGATCCTTCGTGCGTTTATTAGTTTTTGTTCATAGTCGAGAATCCCGCCAAGGGCAACGATGCCTTCATTAATTTTAAGTCTTCCACGCATGCTGTCGCGAATGGAATGAGGTTGTTCAAATATTTCTTTGAGCATGAAATGCTCAAAGCCACTCTTTTCGATTTTGCTCAGATTCAGCTCAAGCTTCTCGATGTAGGGAGTGCGCTCAATATCGCTTATTGTTTTGATTTTTAACGGTTTATTTTTTTGAATTATAGCAATTTCCTCGTCATTCAAATACACAACGTCGCTGGTGTGCTCAATGATGGGAGCGGCATCGGAGGCCACAAAAAACTCTTTCTTTCCTATGCCAATAACCAAGGGGCTGCTTTTGCGGGCAGCAACCAATATGTCCGGGTCATCTTTTGAGATTACTACTATGGCATATGCACCAATTACTTGTTTCAGTGCTATTTGCACCGCATTTACAAGGTCTACTCTTTCGTTTAATTTAATATCTTCTATCAGATGAATCAACACTTCAGTGTCAGTTTCACTCTGAAAAATATACCCGCGTTTTAGAAGCTCTTTTTTCAGGGCAACATAATTCTCGATGATGCCGTTGTGAATGATTGCAAGGTTATGGGTGGGGGAATAATGTGGGTGGGCATTGATTTCGTTCGGTTCGCCATGAGTTGCCCATCGTGTATGTGCCATGCCAACAGTACCGGATGTCTTCTTCTTTCCTATGGAAGCCACCAGTTCAGCTACCTTACCCTTGACTTTATATAAAAGCATTTCACCATCCAGTATGGCAACGCCTGCGCTGTCGTAACCCCGGTATTCAAGCCTTTTCAAGCCCTTCATCAAGATGGGATAAGCCTGGCGCTCACCCAAATAGGCAACTATTCCGCACATGATCAGTATTTATTGATGTTTTCAGAAGCAAAGGTCGGTCATTAAGCCACGACTTTGTACTGAAAAAATGTTTTCTGCTTTAGTAATGCCAAGTATTGTCCGCAACGGTTAATCTGTGTTTCGCTATTTAATAACATATCACCTTGAGAAACTATTCGAAAAAAGAATACGTGATTACCATGCTTATGCGGCCAGTACTAGCCTGATGGCCGTGCAAAACAGCTCTTTGCGGATTGACTGATGCGTCAGGGATCAACAGGATCAATCCAAAGTCATCTTTATATTTTTGCAGAATTTGTTTCTGTACATAAAGACTATGCCTGATCCGGATGGTGTTGGAAGATGTATTGTAAGTTCCTCCGTAATAGGATTCGCCTTCATATTGATCTTCTAACAAAACATATCGGTTGCTGGCATCAACAATTCGAGCCGTAACCAACGCATAAGGGAAACCATAGGTTCCCGTGGGGTCAGCATTAGTCAGGATGAGTTGAGCTTCATTGATAACAACATTTTTTAATTTTGACCATTCTTTCAGGTATGGAATACGGATTTTTGCTTTTACGCCTCCAAACGGTTGAAGAAATATTTTCTGCCCCCCCGCCGTGGTGTCTCCATCAATGATCTGCCTGCGCAACAAGGGATCGGCATCGGCGTAGTTATGATCATAGCGGTTGAATCTTGCACTTTCAAATGTTGCTGCGAAAGAATACTTCAATGAATCCTTTTCGCTGTTTTGATAGTGAACATCTATTGATGTGAGGCTGGAAAAAAAGTTAAAGTTGATCAATGCACCCTTACCAGATGTGGTAATAGGATCGGCCGCAATGTATATTCCTTTGAAAAAAGATTTAAACTTGGCATTTGAGCTGAAATCATCAGTTGAACCTGCAAGTAACTTCTGGGCAAGATTCTGATTGAGGCGCATACGCAGATGAGGGGCCTTTTTCACCGAGCCAATCATCACGCTGTCTTTTACATTCGGTACAAAAGTGATGACGCCTAATTCCTGGTCGCCTGTAAGTGATACCGATCGGTTAGAGTAATAAGTGCTATCGTAATGAATGTTTTCGCTCATCTCGAAAACCCTGAAAGTTTGAGATGTAGCCGAGTCGCCGTATAAGCCAGCATATGCCAGGTTAAGAAAAATAGAATCAATAATAGGTGAGCCCCCGAAACTCAGATTCACGGTAGTCATTAAAAATTCGGTGTAAACACTTGCATTGGTTTTCCCAAAAACCGGATCAAAAAAGCTACCGATAACATTCGTTGCTACCGCACGTTCATCGGTTCTCACCGAATCTTCGCGAATAGAATATCCGGTTACCGTTACAGTATCGGTTCTTAAAATGCCTATTCTTTCGCCAGGGGGCTGTAAATCAAGGCCTATTTTATCGGGTTCCTTCGTACACGAAACTATGGCGAAAAAAGCAATCAGCATAATTATCAGCTGATAGGCTGTGGTGTTGTTTGATCGGTTCAAAATGACAAGGGTTTTGAGTAAAAGATAATTTTATTTGCTATGGACCGGTTCGTTAACGAGCAAATGATCGTAAAAATTATTGTAGGCATCAATATAATGGTCTTTATCCTTGTATTCGATAAATGTTTTACCTGAATCGAGCAAATATTGATGCACTTCAGGATTAATCTGGGGTTGGCCAATTATTACAGCGTCAGAAAAATCAATGGCCGCCTTCATCATATTGGCAAAGGTAGGCTTACGATAATGCTTCAGGTCTTTGTTTGTAATGCTCTGAAACTTGATCTTTGCTGCAAAGTCTTTATTCAAAGTTTCTTCAAAGTCATCATTGTAAAGCGATACTATGACTTTTGAATCGAAAAATATCGGGTTATCCTTATAGGCTGCTTTTACAAAAATAGGCACAAGGCTCGACATCCAACCATGGCAGTGAATAATATCGGGCTTCCATCCAAGCTTTTTAACAGTTTCCAATACGCCTCTTGAATAGAATATAGCTCGTTCGTCATTGTCTTTATAAAACTTGCCTGCTTTATCGCGGAAAGTGAATTTGCGATTGAAATAATCGTCGTTGTCAATGAAATACACCTGCATTCTGGCTGACTGTATAGAGGCAACCTTTATGATAAGGGGGTGATCCTGATCGTTTATAATCAGGTTCATTCCTGAAAGGCGAATGACTTCATGCAATTGATTGCGCCGCTCGTTGATATTTCCAAAGCGAGGCATGAAAGTCCTGATCTCACGCCCCTTTTCCTGGATGGTCTGCGGCAAATACCTCGATATATCACCGAGAGGGCTTTCCTTTAAATAAGGATTTATCTCCTGAGATACAAAAAGAACTTTTGTTTTTTCCATGAACTGGTAATTTATTTCTTTTTGAAAGAAAGTGCAAAGGTAGTAAAAAAAGAATAATCTTTTAATAATCAAAGTGCTGGAACGTGATTTTTACATATTTACCATAATTTCATTTGATCTGATTTGAGACTCTTTGAAATCATCTAATTTTGTGCTTCCAACGCTTGAGCCAATTCTAAGTTTCCTTATGATTTATGGCTAGAACTTCGATACTAAAACTGCTCTCTATGAACAAAATTGATAAGCATCCCATTCTTGAGGTACGTACTGGCGAAAAGCATCGATTTAGCTTTAACAGTCAGTTGATCGAGTGTGAAAAAGGTTTCACCATCGCTGCCGCTTTGCATCAGGCAGGTTTCCCTGTGCACAGCCACAGTCTAAAAAATCGTGAGCGAAGCCTTGAATGCGGAATTGGTAAATGTGGTGCCTGCGAAATGCTGGTGGACGGGATCATCAAACGAATTTGCATTGCCACTGTGGACGGTATTCGCAAGGTGCAGGAGATATCAAAAGATTACACCCCACCTGTGTTACCTTTTCTTCGGCATGTCCCTGTTAAGGTTTATAAAACACAAGTAGCTATCATTGGTGCTGGCCCGGCAGGGTTGGCTGCTCGCGAAGAGCTTAGAACTCACCGTATCGAAAATATCGTGATTGACAATAATGATATAATCGGGGGGCAGTTTACCATGCAAACCCACCAATTTTTCTTTTTCGAAAAAGAGAAAAAATTTGGTGGCATGCGCGGATTCGATATTGCCAAAACCCTTGCAGGCGATAACCACGATGGCATTTTTCTGAACTCCACCGTTTGGGATATTCTTGAAGGCAAACGTCTGGCGGTAAAGAATATCAAAACCGACGAAATCTACTATGTTGATGCCGACTTCCTGGTTATTGCTACCGGCGCTGTTCCATTTATGCCTACATTCGAGAATGATGATCTTCCCGGAGTCTATACTGCAGCTGTGGTACAGAAAATGATGAACAATGAGTTTACCCTGTTGGGCAAGAATGTGCTTACAATCGGAGCTGGAAATATTGGCTACCTCACTTCCTACCAGCTGCTGCAGGCGGGTGCTCAAGTGAAAGCCATCCTCGAAGCCCAACCATACGAAGGCGGGTTTCCGGTACAAGCAAACAGGGTGCGGCGTTTGGGTATCCCCATTTTATTGTCCAATATACTGCTCAAAGCCATCCCAAATAAAAACCGCGACGGAATTATAGGAGCTGTAGTGGCTGAGTGCAAGGACTTTAAACCAATAGCCGGAACTGAAATAATCATCAAAAATATTGATGCCATCAACATTTGCACTGGGTTGGTTTCTGATGATCAATTGCTAATAAAAGGAAATGATATTTTCGGCCGTAACTGTTACGGTGCTGGCGATGCCATCCGCATTGGTGAGGGAACTTCGGCCGTGTTGCGGGGTAAACAAGTAGCTTTTGAGATACTTCAAGATATGAACGAACCCATTGATTATGATGCCTACCTGGCTGTTTCGAAAGAATATATTGATTCACAGCAGTATCCACATCGTATCATTGAAGACCCCTATATTCCTGCTTTAGAACGCATGATTGCCAAACCATATGTTCAAATTGACTGTTTGTATGGTTTTGCTTGCAATCCTTGCGAATTTGCCTGCCTGCACGGTGCCATCACAAAAACCAGTACCAGTGCTGTGCCCATCATTGATTTCGCCAAATGTATTGGCTGTATGGATTGTGTTTTTCAATGTCCAGGCTTGGCTATTTTTGGCTACAACCTGAAAAAAGACTGGCTTTTCCTGCCTATTGAATATTTTGTTGAAGAAAAAACCGATGTTTACCTGGTTGACAATAACGGAAGCGTCCTTGGCCAAGGTGTAGTCGAAAAAATTCTGAAAAAGCCCAACAAGACCCATATTGCCAGGGTTCGCTCAATTGACATACATGGAGAGGAACTGAATCATGTTCGTGGTTTTATTGTCAAGGCCAACTACCCGGAAAAGCTAAATTTGAAAAATACCACATATTGTAAGGAATCCGATACTTATGTGTGTCACTGCGATGATGTCTCCCTGGCTGAAATCCTCAATGTGATTGGCGAGCGAAAATTTATTTCGGTGGATGAAGTAAAACACACCACTCGTCTGGGCATGGGTGCGTGTCGTGGGAAGCGGTGTATTATACGCCTTAAGCAAACCCTTTCGGGTACTGGCATTTCTATCGTAGGCCAACCCACTCCCAGGGGTCCGCTTTCAAACCAGGTTTCACTCGGCGAGCTTTATCCGCGTTCGGTTCACGATAAAATCATCACCAATATTACCGGTCAAGCACCTAAGATGCGGAAGACGCAGGCATTGGTAGCCGGTGGAGGTATAGGAGGCAGTGCCCTGTTTCGTTACCTCGCCGAAGAAGGCTTGAAGCCGATCCTCATAAATTTTGGTCGTGGTGCCTCATGGCGCAACATTGCCGCAGGCAGGCCCAACTTCAGCTTGCCCGAGTTGTCCGATATTGCCCATCATAACCTTGCGATTTTTAAGGATTTGCAGAAAATCAGCAATATAGATTTCTTGCCCACACGCTATGTCGCCTTTGCACATGATGATGCCCTGCTGAACGCCCTGGAAGCTTCAAAGGCGTGGTCGAATGCACGCATGGTGGAACCGAAAGATTTTAAAAAAGAGATTTCGCCTTTCATCAATCCTCAACTGAAGAAATACCGTTCGGCACTGGTCACCGAAGATTGCTGGCAAGCCACACCCGGTCGGGTCATTGATCTCATCCGCCGTATTGGTATTGACCATGGCGGAGAGGTGCTTGAAGACTGCCAACTGGTGGATGTTGTAAAAAATGGCAATGGCTATATTGCGCTGGTTCAGAATCATGAAAAAGAGTATCTTGAGCTTCACACCCCAAATTTTATCAATGCCCTGGGACCCGAAGGAGATGTTTTTGCCAGGAAGCTGGGACACGAAACAGGCCTTTATCCTGTGAAACATCAGGCTTTCATCACACGTCGCCTTCCTATGCTCGGGGTCAATGGCACACCATTACCCATGCTTATTGATCGCAGAAACTACAAAGGGTTTACTGCTGTTTACGGACAGCAATTGGCCGAAACAGGTCAAGTGATCGGCTGCGCATCTCCGGCCATTGAACACATGGAAACGGATAAAAACTTAATAACCAACTCAAAAGAGTTTATTGAAATTGTTGCCGAGGTTTTCACCGACTGGATTCCAAGGCTTTCGTCGGTTGGTTTTCAGGCAGTATGGGCGGGCTATTATGTTGAACCCCGTATGGTGCTCGATGTAGATGCCGGATTGTTTATTGGACTGCGCGGACAGGGTTTCATGCTGGGGCAATATCTCGCTAAGCTATATGTTGATAAACTCACCGGGAAGCCAGTGCCTACCTATTTTAGCCGACTGAGCCTGCAGGGCGACGGTTTGCCTGAGAAAGCTTTTAAATAAGTGTTCGTGTGCCGATGGCTGCTCGCTATAGATGTACAACTCATGAGCGAATGAAGGGGTTAAAAGGAATAATAATTTGCTATTCAAAACTTTATTACTAATTTTGCGCCCCTTATTTCAAACACTGTTTGATCGTGGATTACAAAAGGCAATTCGTTATCCCGTTTGGCGGATTAAAGCTTGGGCATCACCAGTTTGACTTCGAAATTGGCGACAAGTTTTTCGCGGCACTTGATTATTCGGAGATACGAAATGGGAGCCTGAAAGTAGAGCTAAAGCTGGAAAAACAACCCCGCATGTTGCAGCTTGTCTTTGACATTTCAGGTTCGGTTGAGGTGATTTGCGATCGTTGTCTCGATCCGGTTGATTGTCCGGTGAATGGGACAAACGTTCTTTTTGTGAAGTTTGGGAAAGAATACGAAGAGGAAAGCGAAGATGTGATTGTGATCCCCGAGACACAGACCCAGCTCGACGTGATGCATTACATATATGAGTTCATCAGCCTGTTGATGCCCTATCGTCATGTTCATCCCGAGGATAAAAATGGGAAAAGCAGCTGCGATCCGCATGTGATTAAGAAACTTGAAGAATTAACCCCGTCTCAATCTATAGATTCAAGGTGGGATGCACTGAAAAATATAGAAATTGACTAACAATAATAATTAATTTGTCATGCCACATCCAAAACGAAAAATTTCAAAGACCCGCAGAGATAAAAGAAGAACACATTACAAAGCTGTTGTTTCTACGATCATTGTCTGCTCAAACTGCGGAGCGCCGGTGCTGTACCACAGGGTGTGCTCCGAGTGCGGCTTCTACAAAGGCAGACTAACCATCGAAAAAGCTGCTACAGCCTAAAAAACACCCGCCAAAGCATCTGAAAAAACCGATGTTTAGGCGAGCATCTTTGTTTTGCGTGGCTCCTTGGCAAGTTATTCAACGACAACGCTATTCCACGTTCCGTAGCGAAACACCTTCAATTCCCTGATTCCGGCAGCCTTGATGGCTTCGATTGCCTCGCTGAATTTGCCCGAAAGTTCAGCAGGGGCATGTGCATCTGAACTGATGGTGATGGGAATAGCAAGTTCTTTTATGGTTTTAAGCACACTCGCTCCGGGGAAAAAGTCCTTGCACCTACCCTTATAAAGCCCTCGGGTATTTACTTCGACAATACAGCCTTTTTGTTTCGCAAGTGTCAGCGATTCGTTTAGCATAGCCTGATACCAGAGGTCGTTAATACTGAAAAACCGCTCCTGGTTGTGCATTTTTATCTTATCAATATGGGCAATCACATCGGGCGCCTGGCCCTCGATCATCTGGTTCAATTGATCGAAATAGCTGCGAACAGCCAATCGTATGTCGTTGCCAAATAATTCGCTCAGCCCCTGGTCATAGGTTTCGCGTTTGGGGCCGTCAATAAACCACAAACGCTCATCGGCCTGCGGCCTGACAAGATGAACACCACCAATTACATAGTCGAGATTTGCCCGGTTTTTCCAAAACCGAAAGTCTTCAATCATTCCGGGAATGAAGTCAACTTCCATGGCCAGGTAAATTTCTAACCGACCGGCATATTCATAACTCAGCGAGCGTATGGTTTGGCGGTAATGGTCAACTTCTTCCTCCTTCAGCGTAAAAGAATTGTTGAATGGCAGCGGGGCATGACTCGAAAAACCGAGCATCGAAAAGTCTTGTGCCAGCGCAGCCTTCACAAAATCCAAGGGGGTGCCCGTACCGTCGCAAAACGCGCTGTGCGTGTGATGGTTAAACCAATTCATCGGGCAATGATTTTATACAGCTTGTCGGAGCGGCGAACGATTTCTTTTACCGGAATAGAGCAGATTTCTCCTTTTACCGTAAGTTCAACCGGTTTTTCATTCACCCTTATTTCTTCAATAACCCCTTCAAGCACTCCTGTTGTGGGGCCTGAGATGATAATTGCATCGCCGATTCTTAGCTCGCCGGTTTCAATTTTGATTTCGGCTACTCCTGCCTTCGCAAAATAATTGGTGATTTTACCAACATACACCTTTCGCTGTATGGCTTTCGACCCGTAAACATTGGTCCATTCGGGCAAGGTTTTGCCAAGATAATAACCATCCCAGTAGCCGCGGTTGTAAACCTGGTTGAGGTGGTCATTCCATTTCTGTATTTTTTCGGCATTAAAAGTGCCCTCGCCCACAGCATCAGCAGCTTCGCGGTAGCATTGGGTTACGGTTTTTACATATTCGGGAGAACGGCCACGTCCTTCAATTTTTAACACCCCGACACCAGCCTCCAGGATTTTATCCAGAAACCCGATGGTTTTCATGTCTTTGGGCGAAAGGATGAAGTGATTGTCAATGTTTAGATCCACTTCATTGTCGTAGTCGCGGATGCGGTATTCGCGGCGACAGGGCTGGTAGCATGCACCCCGGTTGGCCGATTTATTAAACATATCCTGGCTCAGGTAGCACTTGCCCGAAACAGCCATACACATGGCTCCGTGAACAAACATTTCAATTACAATCTTTTTGCCCGAATGGCCGGTAATATTTTCTTTTTCAATGTTTTTTGCAATGGCAGCTACCTGTTCAAGACTGAGTTCACGCGCCAGCACCATCACATCGGCATAGCGGGCGTAGAAACGCACCGCCTGCATATTGGTGATGTTGCACTGGGTCGAGATATGAATTTCCATACCACGGTTGCGGGCATATTCCATCACCGAAAGGTCGGAGGCAATGATGGCGCTGATGCCGTTCTCGATGGCGGCATCCACCAATTGCTGCATGTATTCCATTTCATCGTCATAAATCACGGTGTTCACCGTCAGGTACGACCTCACTTTGTGCTCGCGACAAATGGCAGTGATCTGGGCCAGGTCGTCGAAAGAAAAATTCATCGTAGAGCGTGCCCGCATATTGAGTGTGCCCACTCCGAAATATACCGAATGCGCGCCTCCTTGTATGGCTGCCATAAGGCTCTCGTAAGAACCGGCGGGGGACATGATTTCGATATTGGCTTGTGTAGTCATTTGAACGAATAGCGGGTGCAAAGATAGGGTTTAAGCCGATTTCATCTCTATGTGCAATCTCATGCGGTCAGTCTTTATCCGTCAGATCCCGAAACTTCGTGGATCAGACGGGTAGGCCAAAGAATCCATCCGGTTCGAAAAAACGCCACAGATTCACAGATTTTTGGAAAATTAAATCTGTGATTATCTGAGTAACCTGCCCGCATTGCTGCGCATGCTAGCCGGCGGGTCTGTGGTACCTTTTTTTATATTGACGAGACGGGCATTTTCGGAGTGGGCTCAAATTTGAATAATTTGTAAATAATACAGCCATCTTTTTAGCAATATTGTTAAAAATACAGACTTTGTAATACAATACCTGCTAAAAGGATGTATTTTTGCCTGAAATTCCAGGTCATGATAAAACGTAAATATTATTCTGAGAAAATCAACAGTGGGTTTGATGCAGTTCCAATTGTGGTATTGATTGGCGCGCGCCAGGTAGGAAAAACCTCTCTTATGAAGATGCATGAGTTTGAGGGTAAGAGCCTGTTTTTAAATGGCCAGGATCCGGAAACCTACGCTTTGTTTCAAAAACTATCACAACTCGAAGCCTATCTTAAAATCTATCTCGACCAGGATTTGCAGGGCTTGTTGCTGATTGATGAATTTCAGTTTATTCCCGGTGTTTCAACCATGCTCAAGCTTCTTACCGACAAATATGAGCACATAAAGATTCTTTGCTCAGGCAGTTCGAGCCTCGATATTTTGCAAACCGTTGAAGAATCATTGGCAGGCAGGGTAAGGGTGATCGAAGTGTTCTCGCTCTCATTCAGCGAATATATTCTATTCAATGATGAGAATCTCTACCGGCTTTATGAATCATTTGACCTCAATACACCTGACACGGCCATAGCTGCCCCACTCATTCCGCTTCTCGGCGAGTATCTAGTTTATGGCGGATTGCCAAGGGCAGCACTGAATAAAGGGCCGGAACAAAAACTCGCTATACTCGACGATATCTACAAAACCTATCTTTTGCGCGATGTTCGGTCTTATATCAGGAATGAGCATTTTATCGGGTTTAACAAATTGCTTCGTATGCTTGCATTACAAATTGGCAACCTGGTCAACATTAATGAATTGAGCCGTGAGTCGGGGTTGCCCTATCGCGCTTGTGCCGATTATATTGAGCTGCTACAACAAATGTATATTATCAAATTGATTGAGCCTTACATCACTAACAAACGATCGGTCATTGGAAAGATGAAAAAAGTGTTCTTTTGTGATACCGGTATTCGAAACATGATCAATGCTGATTTTGGAAACATTGAATTTCGTTCGGATAAGGGTGCGATTTTTGAAAATTATGTGTTGCTTGAGCTTTGGCGAAATCTGAAACCTGGCGGAAGCATACGGTTTTATCGTACAAGCGATGGTGTTGAAGTTGATTTTGTTGTAAATCAGGTATTTACGCAATATGCTATCGAATGCAAATACAGGACTCTTGATAAACCGTTGCACAGCAAAGCTCTGATTGCGTTTTCTGACCAGGAGGGCATTGATAAGCGTTTCGTTGTGAACCGGAACCTGAATGTTGTGAACCGCAACGTGCGGTTTATCCAAGCTTACTTAGTTGACAGGATTGGGGAAAATAATCCGGAGAAATAAACCGGCATGATAGCTTGAATGGATACAACCCATCGTAGAGTGCTATTTAAAAAATTTTTCGCCGGGGCGGTTGGTGAGCCCAGTCGAACCACGCCCAATACTCTCTAATAGTCAAATTTTCAAATAGTCTATTAGTCCTTGAGGCAGCGGACGCTGCAACCGAATGACTTATTGAAGTTGCCGCCATATATGTTGCCGCCATCATAAATCATGTATCGGTAAAAGGCGATCGTTGACGATTGCTCTGTAGAACTCCACCAGTAGCCGCTGCCATCAACGCCGTATAATAAGCCAATATCGCCGCGGTGACCACCCGGAAAGGCCGAAAAGCCATACTGGTCGGTTGCACCTGCATTTGGGTCTTTCCATCTTGGATGAGAGGCAGGTGCCGTTCTGGGGCTTTTTAACTTACCGCCAGCCACATATTCACCTCCGGCAAAGTTTGTTAATTGTACCCATTCGGTGTTGTTGGGTATATGCCAACCCGGCGGGCACAGGCCATTGGCGCTACTTATCACATACCAGTTGTAAAGTGCACCATAAATGTCTTTCCACGATATGTTGTGGTTCCACCAGGCATATGCACCCGTGGTGTTATTTTGCCAGGTTGTGTTGTCGGTTCCCGGATACACAATGTCCTCACCATTGCGGTATTTGGTGGTTTTCAGGTTTTCTGCCAACCAGGTTTGAGAACCAATGGTTACTGTTGCGTAATTATTGCCATCTGCATCGGTAGCTGCAACAAAATTGAATGTGATGGTTTTATGTCCTGTTGGAATATCAATAATAATGGTGCTGTAAATACCTGAAATGCCTTTGAATAACAAACGGTCTCCTATGTTATATTGCATTTGAACAAGAGAACTACTGCTTTGTAATTTGCTTGTTTCATCAGCTTTTAATGTACTGTTTATGTATGTAATATTTGCAGCTCCTGTTGCAGAACCAATACTTATGATTTTACCGGAATAGATAAAGTTAGCCGATTTTATCCTGACTGTATAAATTCCGACGTTCAATCCACTAACATTAAACGTTTGTGTTCCTATATGTAAATTGTTTTGGGTTGATCCTACTTTTTTTCCGGTAAAATCGAACAAATCAATCGTTACTAAACCTGCCTCTGAAACTTCAAACTCAATATTGCTGCTGCTTGTCGTTGGGTTCGGATAAATTCGCAATGAATGATTTCTACTTTCGGTTAACCGTTCAATCCCAACCACTCCAACAAGATGTAGAACATCTGAGCCGTTTAGAGTTAAACTCGTGCCTTGTGTAAGGTTTTGGACACGGATGCTGTCAACAGTAGTGCTTTGGCCGGATCCGGTGAAACTGATTTGGTAGTCCTGTGCTCGCAACGCTGCAATTGCAAATGTTAACAATGCTAAAAATGTAAACTTTCTCATACGCATAAATTTAAAGGTAAAAATTTATTTTTTTAATGGGTATTCAATCGTTTGTAACTCAAATTGTTGTTGGACAATAAATAAACAAAAGCTGAATTCAAGTCATCCTGCATTTGTGGGTCAACTTTTGGGTTTGCCAAATATAGTGATAAAAATTCATTTGGTGTTAGAAAGTTTAAGTTTTTTCTGAGACTATTGGCCAAATATCATTTTAAAAATTAAATTTGTCCAAAATTTGATTCCTGAACCCATGATTGAAAGAGAAATTGCAGAAAAAATAAAAGAATTAGCCGCAAAATTTCCGGTAGTTTCGCTGACAGGTCCACGCCAATCGGGTAAAACCACCCTGATAAAATCGCTGTTTCCCGATAAGGCTTACGTAACCTTGGAAGATGTGGATATGCGCATATTTGCCTCATCCGATCCAAGGGGGTTTCTTGCTTCATACCCCAACGGTGCCATTTTAGATGAAGTACAGCGTGTACCCGATCTGTTCTCTTACCTTCAGGGCATCGTTGACCAGCATGGCATTGCCGGTGAGTTTATTTTATCCGGCTCCCAGAATTTTTTGCTGATGGAAAGCATTTCTCAATCTCTGGCAGGCCGTGCGGCCATCCTGAAACTCATGCCCTTTAGCAACAGGGAGCTAACCTCCACCAAATTTTTTTCACACGGCCTGGAAGAGCGCATCTTCACAGGCGGGTATCCACCCATTTATGACAAAGACATTGCGCCATCCAGTTTTTTTTCTTCATATATCCAAACTTACGTTGAGCGCGATATCAGGCAACTAAAAAACATTCATGACCTGGGGCTTTTCGCACGATTTTTAAAACTTTGTGCTGCCCGCACAGGTCAATTAATTAATTTCTCATCTTTGGCAGCCGATTGCGGCATTTCGCACTTTACTGCTCAATCGTGGTTATCGCTGTTGCAGACCAGTTATATAATCTATCTACTGCAGCCACATCATATTAATTTTACCAAGCGGCTCACTAAGATGCCAAAACTGTACTTCTATGATACGGGATTAGCCTGCCACTTTCTGAATATTACTGAAAGCAGTCAACTGAAGACCCACTTTATGAGGGGAAGTTTATTTGAGAATATGGTGATCATGGAAATTGTGAAACACTATACCAACATGGGACAAGAAGCTCCTGTTTTTTTCTGGCGTGACAAAACGGGTAATGAAATTGACTGTCTTATAGAGCTAACTGATGGCTTACAGTTGATTGAAATAAAATCAGCCCATACATTCCACTCGGAGTTTGCTAAAAATATTGAATACTATGAAAAACTTAACCAGGATAAATATCTGACGCGTAATTTTATTGTTTACGCAGGCGATACCGCGCAACAACGAACATTATTCACCCTAACACCCTGGAATCAGGATCTGTTCAGTAAATAGCAGTAATAAAATACCTCTTTAAAAACAGATTACAAAGGGAGAGGCAGCGGTCTCGTCTCAGACGAGACCGCTGCTACTGCTACATTTTTCAATCAATAAAAGCTTCACTCATTACCTTCTTGCACTGTGAAACCTCACTGCCTTGCAAGCTGCCCAGCACTTTGATTATTCTTTGTTTGTCAATAGTCCGGATCTGGTCAATGGCAATTCTTCCTTCCTGGTTATTATGCTGAACCCTCACACGCGTAGGGTAATTCTTTAGGGTGCTTGTCATAGGAGCAATCACGATGGTTCTAAGATGCCTGTTCATTTCGTTGGGCGAAAGAATCACGCAGGGACGGATTTTTCCCGACTCGCTTCCCGAAACAGGATCAAGATTGACCAAAACAATGCTATACTGGTCTAACTCCATGCTTCAAGGATTTCATCATCAAAAACATCGTCAATCAACAAAACATCATCATTGTTCAGATGCATGATCCGAAATGCTTCATCCCAGTTTTCCCTTGGTTCATGTGCAGGCATTAACACAATGCAATCATCCTTTTCAACCAACTCAACCTTATCAACGATTTTATATTTCTTGATAATGCTACTGCTTAACCTAATGCCCCTTGAATTTCCGATTTTGATAAGTGGTATCTCCATGGCTGGATTTTTTGTGAGCACAAAGTTATTACAATTTTGCTTCCAACCCAATTTTTCTTAAAATAATTGGTAGCCAGGCAATCTCCGTCCATCACCTGCCTACTGCCACTGCTCTCTCCTCAGGAGCGACCACTGCTCCCCCACCTGCGGTATCGCTTTATAATAGTTTTTTCAGGCCAGGTTTTGTTTATCCATTTCAAATATCTTTGCACATTGAACAATGCACTATAATAAATACCATTTACAGGTTTAAAACAGCCCGTTTTATGCAACATAAAGAAATTTATCAACAGTTATCTCTTGAAGAAAAGGAAGCGTTTTTTCAATCTGCCCTGGAAAAGTACCAGGAACTTAGGGAGGAATTCATCCGGCAGTTTGAGGCTAAAGGGCCAACAATCTCTGGTGAATTGAGCTATTCCAACTTTTGTGGTTTGATTGAACAGGAACGTAAAAGCTGGGTAGCTGCGTTTGAAGAACTCGATTTTGAAAATCCAGATTGGGAGGATTGGCATCAGCCTGCCGGTACATATATTCCCGAATATGAAGCCATTGAAATGATGGCCAAAGAAATGGTTGAAGATTTATTTGATAATTGGAAAGATGAACTGATAGAGCACTTGCTTTCGCAGCAAATCAATAACTTTTTTGCCGGTATCATAGGAATGTACCAGGCATGTAGCACTGCAGACATTAATGATGATTACGATGCATTGGGAGACGATCCCAATGAATATTTAACCGACACCTTTGCCAAAACAATGAATGAGATTTGTGGGCGCATCGCTCCTGTATATTTTAATATCAACGCCCTCACCAACTCTTTGAACAACCTGTTTCGTTATATATCAGAACAGGAAACTATTACAAATAAACTTACAATTTCCTTTGATGAATTGCTGAAACAAATTGTTCGCGATCAATCAATGGCTTCGGTTGTAGCGGGCGCCATGCAGCAATTGTCAACAAGCAAAAGTCTTTTTCCGAGGCTTTCAGTAAGTGTTCAGAAGTACTTTGACCTTAATTCATGGATTAAACTTTCTGAAGAACTCTATTCGTCTGATGTGAGCGTAGCTCAGGATTTAATGGATTATTACCACAAATCAGGTCTCTATTCCGAATTCCACAGGGTTGCACAGGATTGTTTCGGGAAAAACCAATCTGCTTATACCGACTTCATCGTTGAGCGATTGGACGATGCATTTGAACCCGTTTTCACAAAAACTGTATTATTGCATAAAGCCGGCATTAATCATAATCTGGAGACTTATCGAAGAGCTGCCCCTTGGATGTCGCCCGAAGAAAAAGAAGCCTTTATACACAAACTACGACATTATGATCTTTTTTACGGATTGTTGATGGCTGAAGAAAAACAATTCGAACAACTGTATGATTTTTTGAGAAATAAAAAAACTATTTCTTTAAGCGACTTTCAGCAATTGGTAGTTATCTTACTACAAATTATGCCTTTTGAGGCATTCACACTGGTTGAGACAAAAGTAAACCATACCCTAGCAGGACAAAAAGGGCGCGATACTTATGCAGCCATTGCCCGGTTATTAAAAGCCGTCTATGATTCGGGCAAAATAAACGAAACCCGAAATCTTGTTTTATCTTTGTACAAACACAAACCTACATTGCCTGCCTTACGCGATGAATTAAGAAAAGCAGGATTAATTTGATTTGCTCCTTTTGTCCCATTTAAAACACTATAAATCAATGAAACCGGAAGTCAGCACAAAAAGCACCAAAAACGAAATCTTATCCGCTTACGAGGACCTTATGAAAACCGTGCAGGAAAAGAAAAGCGAAGAGCCTAAGAAAATTCAGGAACGCCAGAAACAAGAAACCATTGTGAAGCAGGCAGAGGGATTATCGTACGAGAACATCGTTAACGACATGGCACGTCTCAAATCAGATTTGTCTTCTGCCCTTGATAAGTTAGGAGAAAATTTTGTTTCGGAATTTAAGAAATTTGAAGAACTGCAACACGCTATTCAGATTGAAAAGAAAAATCTTGAAGACCTGTATCAGCTCTCGGTCAATACCGATTCGCTGGCTGTTATGCTGCTGGCACAAAGGGAAAAGAAAGAACAGTTCGAACAGGAAATGGCTGCCCGCAAAGCCGAACTCGACGGAAAGATAAGCAGCGAAAAAGAGCGCTTTGAAGACGATTTGGCTGAGAAAAAGCTGCAGTGGAAAAAAGAACAGGAGGCCTATGCCATCAAGCTGAAGGAAGAGGCGGAAGAAACCAGGAAAAACAAAGCAAGGGAAGAAGAAGAGTATCAATATAATCTGAAACTTACCCGTAAGAAAGAAGCAGATGTTTATGAAGAGAAGAAGCAGAAACTTGAGAAAGAATTGGTAGAAAAAAGGATTTCTTTTGAAAAAGAATTTGCCGAACGCGAAGCCGGAGTAAAAGCAGTGGAAACTGAATTAAAAGACCTGAGGGCCAAAAACCAGTCCTTCCCATCCGAATTGGAGCAGGCTGTGGCAATTGCTTTAAAAAATACGACCGAAAAGCTTCAGGCCGAATTCGCATTTTCCAAAGAACTCAAAGCCAAAGAAGTTGAAGGCGAACTTAAGTTGAGAGACCAAACCATCGAAACACTGAAAGCCAAGATCAAAGACATGGAAGTCATGTTTAAAGAAATGGCACAGAAAACAAGCACCGCCGAAGCCAGCGTAAAGGACATTGCAATAAAAGCCATTGAGAGCACTAGCAAGCTGCATATTGTTGAAAAAGCCAAAGACAGCATTGCCTAAGAGTGATTTCTATTATTGACACCGGGTTATAAAAACAACAAAACTACTGTAAGTTACGCTCCACTATGTACACAAATAGTGCAAAATATCAAAAGCCGGGTGCGATGGTTCAAACCTGTTGATGATCATCAAAAAAGGTAGTATTTATGAGATCACTCCGATCGCGGGGCGACGGAACGGAGACATATTACCGGAATAGAATATTGGAGTTTCCTATGCACTCATAGGATGTATCAGAATGTTTTTACATCTCTTAAGGCTTGAATCTGGATAGTAAATCCTATATTTGTAAGGAAAATTATCATCATGGACAGCCCCGAAGTTAAAGCCTACATTCGCAAGCACAGCAATCTCTTTTGGTATATTCCTGACGAAAAGAAGGAGGGTATTAGTGAAGATGTGCTTGTTGAATTCATATTAAACTATGGCGACATGAATGCAATCAGGGATCTTTTTGGTTTGATTGGCATAAAAAAAGTTGCCGAAAT
>JAUXXY010000202.1 GCA_030684735.1 Bacteroidales bacterium
GTATTCGTCCAATTGGTTCGAGCAAGCGATTTTAACATAATGCAGCCCGGCATCATCGAACATCTTACGGGCGCGTTTACTCAGGTAGGCAAGGTCGCCACTGTCGAGGCGTATGCCCAGCAGGCGGTGGCCGGCAGCCTCCATCTCCTTTGCTACAGTGATGGCGTTGGGGATTCCGGTCTTTAGTGTATCGTAAGTATCAACCAACAGAATACATTGATTTGGGAAAGCCTGTGCAAATGCCCTGAAGGCCGACAACTCGTCGTCGAAACTTTGCACCCATGAATGGGCTTGTGTGCCGGTTGACCTTAGCCCAAACATAAAAGCACTGTAAACATTCGAAGTGCTGTTGAATCCTCCGATGATGGCCGCTTTGCTGGCATGGATGCTGCCCAGGCCTTGTGCGCGGCGCATTCCGAAGTCAACCAGCACACGGTTGCCGGCAATCATACGGATGCGATGGGCTTTGGTGGCTATCAACGACTCGAAGTTGATTATGTTTAGCAAGGCTGTTTCAATAATCTGGCTTTCCAAAATATTGCCTTCGATGCGGATAATGGGTTCGTAAGGGAAAACTACTTCACCTTCGGCTGGGGCAAACAAATTACCATTGAAACGAAAACCACGAAGATATTCGGTGAACTTTGGGTTAAACCCGATAGACTCGAGATAGTGGCAATCATCTTCCGAAAAATGCAGATTCTCAAGCAGATCAATAAGATCGCTCAATCCGGCAAAAACCACATAAGCTCCGTTAAAAGGATTCTTACGAAAGAAATAGTCGAAGTTGGCCCGCACCTCGTGCCTGTTGCTCAGCAAATAACCCTGAGCCATCGTGAGTTGGTAATGGTCGGTATAAAGGCCGGAGTGCCGCTTAAGAATATCTATCATTTGTGAGAAATCAGATTGACACAAAGATAATGTTTTTAACAAAACGGGTTGATGCAACCTTTCCATGCTTTTTTCGTTCTTGATAAAGACGAAAATATATGCATCAATGGCATAAATTTTGAGGACTAATATGCTGGAAGTTATTTCGTGTATGAATTAAATCTAACAGATGAATACCTCTTCATTTCATAAATTTATACAAACAAGTGCACTGGCCTGGCTGCTGGCCATGTCGGTTGTGCCTGCTCATGTGGCTGCGCAAAGTTTTGGCCGCAACAAACCCAGTTATCGCACATTCGATTTCAAGGTTTATAGAGGTCCGAACTTTGAGCTGTATTATTACTTCGACAACGACACAGCGATCAATCAACTTGCCAATATGAGCGAAAAGTGGTTTGTGCGGCACCAGGAAATCTTTGGTGATACATTTCCATCGCGCAATCCCATTATTATCTACGAAAACCATCCTGATTTTCAGCAAACTACTGCCATAAGCGGATCTATTGGCATCGGAACCCAAGGTGTTACAGAAGCATTGAAAAACCGTGTGGTTATTCCTGTGTTAGAAACCAATGCCCAAACCAACCACGTGCTGGGGCATGAACTGGTACATGCTTTCCAGTTCAACATGCTTATCAACAACGATTCCCTCTCGTTGCGGATGATTGAAAACCTGCCTCTCTGGATGGTTGAAGGCATGGCCGAATACCTTTCGATTGGCAGCGTTGATGCCCACACCGCCATGATCATGCGCGATGCGCTGGCCAACGACGACTTTCCGACCATCCGCAAAATGACACGGCAATATAAATACAATCCTTACCGCTACGGCCATTCATGGTGGTCTTTCGTAGCTGGTGTTTTCGGCGACACCATTGTTCGTCCGCTTTTTATGCGAACTGCCAAAGTTGGATACGAAGCAGCCATTAAACAAATGCTGAAGATTGACCACAAAGAACTCAGTGAGGCATGGAAGCGTAACCTGATCGAACACTATCAACCCTGGCTCGCTGATAGTATGCGCAACGTTACCGGCCGCAAACTGATTTTTGAACGCAATGCAGGTGAAATCAACATCTCACCTTCGGTAAGCCCCGATGGTAGCTTCATTGCCTTTTTCAGCGAAAAAAACTTGTTCACCCTCGACCTCTTTATCGCCGATGCCACCACAGGGAAAGTAAGGCACAAGCTAACCAGCTCGACCCGCAATCAGGACATTGATGGGTTTAACTTTTTCGAATCTGTTGGCAGTTGGTCGCCCGATAGCAAACAATTTGCCTATGTGGCGATTGTCAAAGGCAAGAACAACCTGGCCATCGTGAACGTGAGCCAACCCCGCAATACCGAGATGATTGAGATCCCAGGTGTTCCGTCATTCAATAATCCAAGCTGGTCACCCGATGGCAGGTACATTGTGTTTACAGGACAAGTCAACGGCCTCTCCAACCTTTATTTATTTGATGTTGCAGGCCGCAGAACCCGACAATTAACCTATGATCAATATTCCTACATTCATCCTTCCTGGTCGCCCGATGGCCGGTATATCCTGTTTGCTACCGACCGCATCTTCGAAAAAACACAAAGCGACCAGGTGAATTATAATTTCAATATCGGCTATTTGAGCATCGAAGACCCATCGCAGATTACACTTGTAGCGCTTTTTCCGGGAGCCGATAATGTGAATCCAAGGTTCTCGCCATCGGGCACGACGATTTATTTTCTTTCGAACCGCGACGGGCTGCGCAATCTTTATGAATATGAACCGGAAAGCGGAAAGGTTTTTCGCCTGACCAATTATATGACAGGGATCACCGGCATCACAATGCTTTCGCCTGCCTTCAGCATATCCAACAACAACAAGATAGTGTATTCGCACCTGCATAAGGGGCAATATTCCATCTATTCGGCCGATCTTAACGAATTCAACAGGGTAGAAGTAGATCCTGCAAAAACCGACTTCACAGCAGCCATTTTGCCACCAGTGCAACGTGGTGTTTTTACATTTGTTGATGAAAACATTGCCCTGAATCCCATACAACCCATTTTTCCGGCCGACTCGTTCGAGGTGCAACCTTACAAGCCCCGCTTTGCCCTTGATTATATCGGAAATACAGGAATGGGTGTGGCTGTGGGTAATTATGGTACAGGTATGGCTGGCGGTATTTTTATGCTGTTTGGAGATATTCTGGGCAACAACCAGATGTTTTCGACCATATCGCTCAATGGCGAGATATACGATTTTGGTGCACAAGTTGGATTTCTGAACCAAAAAAGCCGCTTGAAGTGGGGCGCAAGCATCTCGCACGCTCCCTACAGATATTCAATGTTAGGTTTAACATACGACACCATCCTCATTGAAGGCCAGCCGACACACGTTGAAAACCTCAAGCTTTTTAATTTCAGAACCTTCGAAGACCAGGTATCGTTGTTTGCCTGGTACCCCATGTCAACGACCCGCCGTGTTGAGGTAGGCACTTCGGCGGCACGATACTACTACCGCCTGGATGTGTTTAACAACTATTACCAGGGCTATTTTCGAATTGGGCAAACACGCGAGCGACTGCCCACTCCTCCTGGGTTCAACCTGCTACGGGCTTCAGGTGCTTATGTCGAAGATAATTCCTTCTTTGGGCTGGCATCGCCCATGATGGGCCACCGCTTGCGCTTGCAAGCCGACCAGTATCTTGGACGCATGACCATGACCAATGCGGTGGCCGACTTCAGGCAGTATTTCTATCTAAAACCTTTTGCGCTGGCTTTCAGAATGTCGCATTATGGCAGGTATGGCAAGGATGCCGATAACGATAATAATTTGTTTTACGACTACTTTCTTGGCTATCCGGGCATGGTACGGGGCTTCAGCTCAAACAAGCTGTATAACATGGACATGTTCATCAACAACGATTCGCTTATCTACATGCTGGTTGGTAGTCGTGTAGCCCTGGTTTCAGCCGAAATAAGGTTACCGCTCACGGGGCCCAGGCGACTTGCACTGATCAAATCAGGGTTTCTTTTTAGCGAGGCTGCCCTGTTTTTCGATAGCGGGTTAGCTTGGAACTCAATAGATAAGCCTAAGTTTGATCCCAACAATATTGGGAAGGACAGTCGTTACCCGGTATTCAGCATCGGTGCAAGCATTCGTATCAACTTATTTGGTGCTTTGGTGCTTGAGCCATATTATGCTTTTCCATTCATCGGTAATAGCAACGCGCAAGGCGTGTGGGGACTGAATTTTATGCCTGGATGGTAAAATTCATTGATCGCCCGTTGAAGCACGCCTTTACTTAATTATATTTGCCTCGTCATTCTCAAATCATTAAACCATGAATAATACCCGCATTATCGGACTCATAGCCTCCCTACTTATCATTGGCTTTCTGGCTTGGTATTTCTCAAACATAGTTATCTATTTCATTATAGCCATGGTGCTCACCATGATAGGGCAGCCCATCGTTAGGTTGCTCGGCCACATTCATGTTGGCCGGCTACGTATCCCGCACTCACTCAGTTGCTTGCTGGCACTGTTGTTCATCATCCTGATCTTTGCCTCCTTCTTCATCATCTTTGTTCCCTTGGGCTCACACCAGGCTGCGCTAATCTCCAGAATAGACGTTGACAGTGTAAACCAAAACATGCAGAATACCCTCATCAGGTTCGACCAAATCCTACAGAATGCTGGTCTATTGAAAGAAGATCAGACAATAATTACATTGATTAACAACAATATTGTTGACATTGTAAATATCGAGCGGGTAAAAGGCGTTTTTAACAATCTGCTTTCGTTTGCCGGATCGTTTGTCGTCGGCATCTTTTCCATTCTCTTCATCACTTTCTTCATGCTTAAAAATTCACACTTGGTGTTGAAAACGGTTCTGCTTATCGTTCCACAGCACTATCATACCGAAACAAATAATGTTTTTAGAAACACCAACCGATTGCTTTCAAGATACTTCATTGGCATCAGCATCGAAGTAATGACAATGGTTATCCTGATCAGCGTGGGATTAAGTATATTCAACATCCCGAATGCCATCCTTATTGGTTTCCTGGGTGGATGTATGAACATTATACCCTACCTGGGGCCGCTTATTGGTGCATCTGTGGGTGTTTTACTGGGCGTTACCAACGTGCTAAGCACCGGCGGGTACGATCAGATTTTTCTGGTCATCGTTACAGTTCTTGGCACTTTCTTAGGTGCAAACCTCATTGATAATCTTATCCTTCAACCATTTATTTATTCGAGCAGTGTTAAATCCCATCCACTCGAAATATTTGTGGTGCTACTGATGGGTGGTAGCATAGCAGGTATCATTGGTATGGTGCTGGCCATACCTACCTACACGGTTATCCGCGTGATTGCCAAAGAATTCATGGGAAGATTCAGAATTGTACAAAAACTAACGGAAAGGATTTAAGGCCCACTACTTCGTGCAACCTACACTGCCCCGAATACCCGGTTGGGATGCAACAACGGCAGCGAAGCGAAGAAATCTGGTAGGGCTTTCTACACTGTCATGATATCCATTTCCTTGGCATCGAGAAGTTTATCAGCTTTTGCAACGAAGGCATCGGTCATGTATTGGATTTCTTTTTCAGCTACCTTGATTTCATCTTCCGGAACGCCTTCTTTCTCAAGTTTCTTGATGTCTTCGTTGGCGCTGCGACGAATGTTGCGGATGCTTACCTTGGCTGCTTCTGTTTCGTTTTTGGAACGTTTCACCAATTCGCGACGGCGCTCTTCGGTGAGCGCAGGAACCAAAATGCGTAGTACTTCACCGTTATTTTGTGGGTTGAAGCCAAGGTTGGCAGCCAGGATTGCTTTATCAATAATGGGGAGCATCTTTTTGTCCCAGGGTTGAACGATAATCTGCCGTGGGTCGGGAGTATTAATGTTTGAAATTTGCTCAATAGGTGAGAGTACACCATAGTAATCCACCTTCACGCCTTCGAGCATTTGGGGGCTGGCTTTGCCAGCCCTGATCTTTTGAAATTCGCGCTCGAGGTGCACTAGGGCATGTTGCATACTCTCGGCTGCTTCGTCCATTATGAATTGGATTTCTTCGGTCATGGCTTGTGATTTTAGTGCTTGTGCTACAAAAATAATGCAAATCTGCCCAAAGATATACTGTTTAAGTACACAAGCTTGTTATTCCCTTGATTAGGGGGCTACCAGCGTTCCAACAGGCTCGCCCGAAACAATTTTCAGGAGATTACCATGTACGTTTACATCGAAAACAATAAGGGGCAGGTTGTTTTCGCTGCAAAGTGTGAATGCGGTCAGGTCCATAATATTCAAGCCTTTGGTATATGCTTCGTCAAAACTAATGGTATCGTATCTAATGGCTGTAGGATCGTTTTCGGGGTCGGCGGAATATACGCCATCAACCCGTGTACCTTTAAGCAATACATCGGCTTTTATCTCTACGGCACGCAGTGCTGCTGCCGAATCGGTGGTGAAAAACGGGTTGCCGGTACCACCACTAATAATCACCACATTACCTTTTTCGAGGTAATGAATGGCTTGTTTGCGGCTCATCTTTTCGCATACCGGGTCAATAACAAGCCCCCCCAGTACTACAGCAGGAATACCCAAGCTCTCCAGCACAGCCTTCAATCCCAGGCTATTGATAACGGTGGCCAGCATGCCCATATAGTCGCCCTGCACGCGGTCAATAGGGCCGCAATTGCCTTTTAGTCCCCTGAAGATGTTGCCTCCACCCAGCACAATGGCCACCTGGGCTCCCAGGTGGTGAACCGATTGTATCTCGCGGGCATATTCTTCAAGTTTTTGCGGATCAATGCCGTAGCGGTTGCCGCCAGCCAGCGATTCGCCACTGAGCTTCAGAAGAATGCGTTTATATTTCATATGTTACTGATTGTTTTATTGGTTTGCGCCATGGCAATGTTTGTATTTTTTTCCGCTGCCGCAAGGGCACGGATCGTTGCGTCCCACTTTTTTTTCGACCCTGATGGGTTGTGTAATGGCCTGTTCTCCTATTCGCCCGGCGGCAGCAAGCATATCGGTGCGCTCGGTCTTGAGGTTGCGCATGTCAGTGCCTCGCGGAACTTGGGCTTCTTTCACATGTTCAGCACTATGCAAAGGTAATTTGCCCTTTACTAAAAATGAAATGATTTCGCGGTTGATCTTTTGAATGAGTGTTTTAAAAAGCTCGAACGACTCGAATTTATAGATCAACAAGGGATCTTTCTGCTCGTAAGTAGCTGCCTGGACGCTTTGCTTCAATTCATCCATTTCGCGCAGGTGGTCTTTCCATGCTTCGTCAATGATGGCCAGGGTGATGCCTTTTTCGATGGCGACATTAACTTCGCGACCTTGGTCTTCATAGGCTTTCCTGAGGTTGGCCACCACCTGCATGGTTTTTTTACCGTCGGTGATAGGAATAGCAATATTCTCGAATCGGTTCTGGTTTTCATACACCTCTTTGATCAACGGGAAGGCTTTTTCAGCAATGCTATGCGATTTAAAACGGTAGTTCTTGCTTACGGACTCAAAAAGCTTCTGCGCAATTTGCTGGGTGTTTTGCGAAAAAAAATCTTTCTCATTCACCGGCAGCTCAATGGCCAATGTTTTGAGTGTTTCGAGACTAAAGCCGTGATAATCACGCTTTTCCTGGTAATCAGCAGTGATTTGCTCAGCGAGGTCAAACATCATATTCGAAATATCTATTGAGAGACGTTCGCCGTAGAGTGCATTACGACGCTTGGTATAGATTACCTCGCGTTGGGTATTCATCACGTCGTCGTATTCGAGTAGTCGCTTACGGACGCCGAAGTTGTTTTCCTCAACCTTTTTCTGAGCTCTTTCGATGGATTTGGAAATCATCGAATGTTGGATCACTTCGCCTTCTTTGATTCCCATGCGGTCCATGATCCTTGCAATACGGTCAGATCCGAACATACGCATGAGGTCGTCTTCGAGTGATACAAAAAACTGCGATGAACCAGGATCGCCCTGGCGACCCGAACGGCCTCGCAACTGGCGGTCAACACGACGCGACTCGTGCCTTTCGGTGCCGATGATGGCCAACCCGCCTGCTTCTTTCACACCTGGTCCAAGCTTGATGTCGGTACCACGGCCGGCCATATTGGTGGCAATGGTCACAGTGCTTGCCTTGCCAGCTTCGGCCACAATATCAGCTTCTTTTTGGTGTAGCTTGGCATTCAACACATTGTGTTTGATGGTTTTGCGTGTGAGCATTCGGCTCAGCAACTCCGATGTTTCAACGGAAGTGGTTCCCACCAGCACGGGTCTGCCATTGTCAATCAGATTCTCTATATCGTCAATCACTGCATTAAACTTCTCCCGTTTGGTTTTGTAAACCAGGTCTTCCCTGTCGTCGCGCACTACACGTCTGTTGGTGGGAATCACCACAACATCAAGTTTGTAGATATTCCATAGTTCGCCGGCTTCAGTTTCGGCCGTACCTGTCATGCCCGCCAACTTTTTGTACATTCTGAAGTAATTCTGCAGGGTGACGGTGGCATAGGTTTGCGTTGCGGCTTCCACTTTCACGTTTTCCTTGGCTTCGATGGCTTGGTGAAGCCCGTCAGAGTAGCGCCTGCCCTCAAGAATACGACCGGTCTGTTCATCAACAATCTTCACCTTATTGTCCATTACCACATACTCGATATCTTTCTCGAATATGGTGTAAGCTTTTAACAATTGGTTAATGGTGTGCAGTCTTTCAGATTTCACGGAGAAGTCCTGCAACAGCTCATTTTTCTTTTCGAGTTTTTCCTTTTCGGAAATGTTTAGTTTCTCAATATCAGCTATTTCTGCCCCGATATCGGGTAGGATATAAAAGTTAGAGTCCTGATAGGCAGAGGTAATCAGGTCAATACCTTTTTCGGTGAGTTCAACGGAGTTGTTTTTTTCGTCAATCACAAAATACAAATCATCATCAATTAGGTGCATGTGCTTCGATTGCTCCTGCATGTAAAAAGCTTCGGTTTTCAGCATCAGGGCCTTCATTCCGGCCTCGCTCAGAAACTTGATGAGGGCCTTGTTTTTCGGTAGCCCGCGAAAAGACCGGAACAATAGCTCAGCACCTTTTTTCTCGTCGTCGGGCAGTGGGTTCTCAGCGAGCAGGTTTTTTGAATCGGCAAGCATTTTAGTGACCTGCTGCCGCTGCGCGTTGTAGAGCTTTTGAACTTCGTTCTTGAAGTTTTCAAATTCCTGTTTGTCGCCCCTGGGTGTAGGGCCAGAGATGATAAGGGGTGTGCGGGCATCGTCAATCAACACTGAGTCAACTTCGTCAACAATGGCATAATTGTGCGAGCGTTGCACCAATTCATCAATATTGCGGGTCATATTGTCGCGCAGGTAGTCGAAACCAAATTCATTATTGGTTCCATAGGTGATGTCAGCCTGGTATGCAGCGCGGCGTTCAGCAGAATTTGGCTCGTGTTTGTCAATACAATCAACCTTTAGTCCATGAAATTCGAATAATACGCCCATCCATTCCGAGTCGCGACGGGCCAGGTAGTTGTTCACCGTTACAATATGAACCCCTTTACCGGGTAGCGCGTTGAGGTAAACAGGCAGGGTTGCAACCAATGTTTTACCTTCACCGGTGGCCATTTCAGTAATTTTTCCTTCGTGCAGAACCATACCACCGACTAGCTGCACATCGTAATGCACCATGTCCCAGGTAATTTTATTTCCTCCGGCTGCCCAGGAATTTCGATAGTAAGCTTTATCTCCCTTCACTTCCACATAACCTTTGGTGGTAGCATATTCGCGGTCGAAATCAGTAGCAGTAACCTCCACCACTTCGTTTTCTTTGAAACGGCGTGCAGTTTCCTTTACAACCGAAAAAGCCTCAGGTAATATTTGATTCAGTATGTCTTGTGTTTTGCTATAACTTTCTTTTTCGAGGCGGTCGAGCTCCTGATAAATAATCTCCTTTTCGGCGAAATCCATTTCATATTCAGTGCCAATCCGATGTTTCAGCTCGCTAATATGTTGCTCTTCGGCTGCGATGGCTTCATGAATTTGTTGCCTGAATTGGTAGGTCTTTGCCCTGAGTTCGTCGTTGCTGAGTTGTGAGATGGATTCGTAGGCCTTCTTGGTTTTTTCCAACAAGGGTTTAAGAGCAACGACATCACGGTGAGATTTGGTCTTAAAAAAAGGTCTGAAAAAAGAAATCATCCTGGACGATATATGTTGAGAGAATTATTTTGCACTTCGGATATGGTACTCCTCGAATTTTAGGTGCGCAAAGTTACATCAAATTTGAAAGCTGAGGCACAAACTAGGTATGTATACTACAATCAGGAACAACTGAGCGGCAGTGGCAGTTAGCAGCAGTAGTCCTGCTTACTGCCTGTTGCCGCTGCTCCCGCACCGGCGGGACTACTGCATTTATGACCGTTCAAAGTATAACCCCTGTACAAATGCAGAAGCCGCCTGTTGGGGCGGCTTGGCTTTGAATTTAGTACTCGTCTTCGTGAAAAAAGAAATCTTCTTTCGTAGGGTAGTCGGGCCAGATATCTTCGATGCTTTCATAAATCTCTCCCTCATCTTCAATTTCCTGAAGGTTTTCAATCACTTCAGGGGGAGAACCTGACCGCTGCCCAAAATCAATCAACTCATCCTTGGTGGCAGGCCAGGGAGCATCTTCAAGCTTTGATGCCAGTTCTAAGGTCCAGTACATTCTACAAGGGGTTTAATTTTTTTGCAAAAGTAAAATTTAAACTATAAAAAACAAGCCCTGCGTGTAATTTCTGAAAAGGTTAAAAGAAATATAAAAAGTAAAACTTAACTTCTTGCGTTCCAGGGAGTTTCAAAACCGTTGCTGTCATAGATAATTTTTCGGGCCAGCACAAAAAGGTAATCTGATAGCCTGTTGAGGTATCGAATCACTATAGGGTCAACCGTTTTTTCGCGATCGAGCTTAATTGTCAATCGCTCGGCGCGCCGGCACACGCAACGTGCCACCTGTGCCAGTGACGATACAGGATGCCCACCCGGAAGTATAAACGATGTCAGTTCCGGTAAGGTTTCGTTCATCTTGTCTATTTCTTTTTCGAGCAACACAACATCCTCCTCGAAAAGCTGTGGCAAGGCTGTTTTGGGTGAAATATCGGGGTCGGCAGCTATCAACGACTCAGCTGTAAACAGGCGATCCTGTATTTCGAGCAACACCTCGGCGGTATTATGATCAATATCCTGGTCGCGAATAAGGCCGATGAAAGAGTTCAACTCATCAATGGTGCCATAAACTTCGATGCGGTCGTGATATTTAGGTACACGGGTGCCACCCAATAAGCTGGTTTCACCTTTATCGCCGGTTTTGGTATAAATTTTCAAATTTTCGCTCATGCTTTCCTGATCATTGGGGTTTTAGAACGAAAAATCTGCTTAGATGTTTTTTAAAGAGATACCTTAAAGTCAGAAACCTGGAATTTAGCAATTATGCTTTTATCATACCCTGATAATATTCCATAGTCCTGATTTTCTTATTCAACGTATCGGAGTCAACCTGCCCATCAATCAGCCGAATGATGCGGTGAGCATGCCTGGCAATGTCTTCTTCGTGCGTTACCACGATGATGGTATTTCCTGCTTTGTGTATTTCCTCAATCAGTCCCATGATCTCGATGGTTGTTTTTGAGTCGAGATTGCCAGTGGGCTCGTCGGCCAGAATGATTGAAGGTTTGTTTACCAAAGCCCTGGCCATGGACACCCTTTGCCGTTGGCCACCCGAAAGTTCGTTGGGCTTGTGTGTAATACGATCTGCCAGTCCTACCGAGGTAAGCACTTCGGTGGCGCGGTCAATGCGGTCAGCCTTTCCGATTCCTGCGTAAATTTGCGGCAACATCACATTTTCTAAGGCAGTGGACCTGGGTAGCAGGTTGAAGGTTTGAAACACGAAACCAATTTCCTTGTTCCGGATTTCGGCCAGGCTATTGTCGTCCATCTTGCTCACATCCTTGCCATTCAGCCAGTACTGGCCTGATGTTGGCGTGTCGAGGCAGCCGATCAGATTCATCAGCGTTGATTTTCCTGAGCCCGAAGGCCCCATCAGTGCTACAAATTCGTTTTTACGGATGGAAAGCGTTATCCCGCGAAGGGCTTTGACGGTTTCAGCACCAACATAATAGTACCTCTTGAGATTTACAAGATTGATGATTTCCTGATTCATGGTATTCGAATAAATGGAAATGCAAAGGTAAGAAAGTTTTGATTTTGGCTTTATACCGGAAAATAGCGCACAAATAACATCGAAAAAACCATCATGATCAAGTCGCTAACCTGATGTAAAAAGGCAGGGAAGGTTTTGCCCTTCCCCTCTGCAAGAAATAATTTAGAATAGGAAATTCATTGAATAGCAAAGATTCCTGAATATTTTACCCTGATAAGTCTGCACTTTGATGATAATCACCAATTGCCAAATGTATAGTTTTAAATCAATTGGTCAAGATAGTAAATCTGTTAAACACACCGCCGCGGTTCATCACTACAATTTTAAACTCGCCGGTCCATTTGGGTATCCATGAAACATAGCAACGATCAGTATAATCCTCATCAGAAACGATGATATTGTCGTTAGCATCAAAAACGAAAAGGTCCAGATCGGTATCGCTATCACCAATGACAGCGATTTCTGCCAGTTCATTGCTTCTGAATCTAATAGAGTAAATGTTGAAATCATTGGCTTCAACTCTTCTTGTCAATTTGTATGGTCCACCCACTGCACCTCGTGAACCGCTGACAGATTTCATCTTCTCTTTAATCATTTCTGTAACTATTGCATCTCCGTATGCAAACGATTTTGCATCTTCCAGAAGCTTTGCAGGATCCAAAATTATTTCACTTGCTTCTTTTGAACCTGTAGATTTGAGTTCAGCTTCCTGCATCTTTTTAACCTGTAATTCACTGCTGGGATTGTCAATCAATAATTGAGCAGCACTCATCAGATAAAGGGGGTTTTGTGTTCTATACCCCATAACTGCATTTTCCCATGCAAGTGTTAATGCCTGTAATTCAACACTTTGATCGCCTTCGCGTTGTGCCTTGTCCTTAATTTCCTGACCAAGGCATACATTTGCTGCAAATACTGCTGCAATAATCGTTAAGAT
>JAUXXY010000208.1 GCA_030684735.1 Bacteroidales bacterium
TGGGAGCAGTAACCCAGTCTCTTAATCTTGTTGGGTTGGGCTGATAGATATTTGTAACAATTGAGTACGCCTTCCAGCATTCGTCTTTTTCTTTTAATGGAGCACTGTTCAAGATGATCCTTATCGCAAAGAGATCATACACCTCATCAAACTCCACATTCTGTGCCTTCATCTTGTTCCAGATCGAAAATATAGATTTTGTGCGGCCTTTTACATCGAAATCCAATCCTGCGGTGTAAAGTTCTTTTTCGATGGGATCAGAAAACTCTTTAATAAAGGCATCTAACTTCAGGCGTGAATCTTGCAACTTGCGTTGGATAGAATGATAAATGGCCGATTCGGAAAACTGCATGGAACACTCTTCAAGCTCGCTTTTAATATTGTATAACCCCAAGCGGTGGGCTATGGGAGCATATAACTTACTGGTTTCGAGCGATATTTTGTCTTTGTCGCTGTCGAGCAAAGTATCGAGCATGCGCATGTAGTGCAACCTGTCGGCCAGTTTTATGAGTATCACCCGGGCATCGCCGGCCAGGGAAAGCAACAGGCGAATGAAATTCTCGGAATGGAAGGAGACTTTATCGGTACGCAACGAAGAGATGGTAGTCAGGCCTTCGACCATTTTTCTCACATCGCTGCCAAACTCGTTTTCGAGGACTGCTGCAGTGGTGCCATTGTCGCGCAGCACGTCCTGCAACAGGGCACCCACAATGGTGGCATAGCCCATTCCTAACTCAACGGTCACAATTTTGGCCACGGAAATAGCGTGATAAAAGTATGGCTCTCCGGAAGATCTGCGCAAATCCTTGTGCACATCAACAACCATCATGAAGGCTTTTCTCAGCAGCTTCTTTTCTTTTGTGTCCAACGATGATTGGCAAGCGCTGAGCAGTTCACGATATTTACACTGCACTATATGGCGTATCTGCGGGTCTGTTCGCTCCATGATCACAGGCTGACTGAGATGACAAAATTAAGCACATTGGGCTTGCGCTAAACGAAAAAAGGGTTGGCTTCAGAAACCAACCCATGGGTATTTGATGTTAACGTTACGGGCTGGAATTACTTTTTGCTGGCATCCTGATCCTTTTGCCCCCTGGAACTTCCCGTGGGGTCGGAGATGGAATCACGCATCCGGGTGTCGGCCTGAATGTTTTGGAACTTATAATAGTCCATGATTCCCAGGTTGCCAGTTCGGAACGATTCTGCGATGGCCATTGGTATTTCTGCTTCAGCAAGGATCACTTTGGCACGGGCTTCCTGTGCTTTGGCTTTCATTTCCTGTTCAACAGCTATAGCCATGGCGCGACGCTCTTCAGCCTTTGCCTGGGCAATGTTCTTGTCGGCATTGGCTTGGTCCATCTGCAGGTAAGCACCGATGTTCTTGCCCACATCAATGTCGGCAATATCAATGGAAAGAATTTCAAAAGCAGTACCGCTGTCGAGACCCTTGGCCAGCACCACTTTCGAGATCACATCGGGATTTTCGAGCACACTCTTGTGCGAATCGGCCGATCCTATGGCGCTAACGACTCCCTCGCCCACACGGGCCAGGATGGTTTCTTCGCCGGCACCACCCACCAATTGCTTGATGTTGGCCCTCACCGTAACCCTTGCTGTGGCAATCAGCTGGATACCATCTTTTGCCACCGCAGCTATCTGCTTGGTGGTAATCACCTTGGGATTGACTGACATCTGCACGGCTTCGAGCACATCGCGGCCGGCAAGGTCAATGGCTGTTGCCATTCTAAAGTCGAGTGCGATATTGGCTTTGTCGGCCGAGATCAGTGCGCTGATCACAGGTTTTACGCGCCCACCGGCCAGGAAATGCGCTTCCAAGTCGTTGCGGGTCACCGTTAGCCCGGCTTTGGTGGCAGCAATCATGCTGTTAACAATCACAGCGGGAGGTACTTTCCTCCAGCGCATCAGCACCAGTTGCAACAGCGAAATGCGCACACCAGATACCAGGGCCGAAAACCATAATCCGACCGGAATAAAAACGAAAATAAACCATAGCCCAAACAGGGCGGCGATACCTATCGCGACAATAATTAATGCATTGGGTTCCATAAACTTAGTTTTTAGGTTTAACAAGAATTTTACTATATTCAACTTTAATAACGACAATTTCAGTTTGTTGGTCAATAAATTCGCCCAAGGTGTGCACCTCGTAGTACTCGCCGTTAATTATGGCTTTTCCGGCAGGGGCCAGGCGCGAGATGGTCTTACCCGCATCGCCAGGCTTTACTTTTTCAGGATCAACCTCATTCATCTTTGAATCTATTTGGGTGTTCAGTATCATGATCCGCCAGGTTTTCGACTTAAGCGAAAAGTAAAGTGCTAAAAACGTCAGCAGCAGGATGCCAAGCAGTGTATAGTGGCCGGCTGTGCTGCCATAAACAACGTACGTTTGCCAGATGCTGATAATGAGCAGCACAAAGCCTGTGACTCCCACAAAGGTGGTGCCCGGCACTACCAGTACCTCGAGGAGTAGCAGCAACAAGCCTACTACAATTAAAAGAATGATAACGGTCCAAGTCATGGCACAACTATTTTTTTAACTTTCAAGGGAACCCGTTTCGGCGTTGTTGGATTGGTGCCAGGAGCGTCGGGGTTGTAAAACTTCATGGCTTCGGGCATAAATTTCGTGATGGCTTCCACCCTGTCGGCACTCGAAGGGTGTGTGCTCATAAATGTAGGAATTGTTGGCCCTTTAAGAGCGGCAATATCATCCCAGAAACTGAGAGCCCGTTCGGGATTATAACCGGCCATGGCCATAAAAATCATTCCCAGCTTGTCGGCTTCATATTCGAACTGGCGTGAATATGCCAATGTACCAAGTGTACCACCCACTCCGTAGACAGTCATAAACAAATCGCGGGTTTCCTGCGGTTTTTGACTGATGGCTATATCCAGGCCAATGGCACCCATGGTTAGTGCTAATTGCTGGCTCATGCGCTCGTTGCCATGATTGGCAATGGCATGCGCAATTTCGTGCGCCATCACAACAGCAGCGCCAGCCTCATCCTTGGTAAATGGCAAAATACCCGTGTAAACCACAATCTTACCACCGGGCATACACCACGCATTTACATCATCATTTTCCACAAGATGATATTCCCAAGCGTAATTATTCAACCGGCTCAACAGGTTATAATTTGTCATAAACTCTACCACGGCCCCAGTAAGCCTATCACCCACCGCATTGATCATGGTTGCATTGGGATGATTAACCGGAATTACCAGGTTTGTGCTAAGAAACTCATTATAGGCGGTTAGGCCCATATTGGCAAGCATACTTTCGGGCAACATCTTAAATTGCCGGCGGTTTGTAAAGGGAACCAAAGAACATGCAGTGAATAATAAAACCACTACCAGAAAGGCCGAAACTTTTTTTGTCATGTTTTTCAAAGCTTCTAAAATTTACGATTTAGACGATAGAAACAGATAATCCTCGATCGCAAAGTGAATCATATCGAGGTTTCAGCTCAATAAACGAGCCAACATTAACATTACATTTTCCGTTGAAATGGGCAGTAAGGGCACACTGCTCGGCTTGCTCAGGCTCGTGCTTACACACTTCCACAAGGCTTTCGATCACAAATTCAAAAGTATTAATATCATCATTATAAAGAATAAGTAACTTCTCTTCGCAGAGAAGTTCATGTGGCTGATCGAAAGAACAGGGTTTTTCTTGCGACATATCGTAAATAATTTTCGCGGCTTTGATTCGTTTCTATGCTGGTGTAAAATTAGTTAATTTCGATTCACAAACAATTTTATCGTCAATCTATTTTAAATAAACACCCGTGGCTCATTTTATCAGCATAAGCCTATTCAAATGCAATCAACTGATTTTCTTAAAAGACTCGTGCACAGACTTCCGCAACCACTACCGGGTATTGAATCGCACCTGAAAATGATCCCTGCTGAAAGGCTTGCGGATTTCTTAAACCTAAAAACAGCATTCAAGCCCATGCAAAGCAGTGTGCTGATTGCGTTATATCCGCTTGGCGACGGCCTGGGGACGCTGTTGATCAAACGCACCCCCGACAACACGCCCCATAGCGGACAAATCAGTTTCCCGGGAGGAAGGCAAGACCCAGGTGATCTGACTCCGGTTCATACAGCCCTGCGCGAAGCCCGGGAGGAAATAGGTCTTGATGCTGACCGGATTCAGGTGCTCGGTTCGCTCAGCCCACTGTATGTAGCACCGAGTAACTTCACGATCCACCCTGTTGTAGGATACATAGCGCAACCCGGTGGCTTAACACCCAGCCCCGAAGAAGCAGAATACATCATTGAGCTGCCCCTGCATAACCTGGAGGACTACATGGCTCATGTTGACATAGAAGTGAGAGGTTACACGTTGAAACAAGTACCCTGTTTCAGCCACAGCGGCCACATCATCTGGGGCGCCACCGCCATGATTTTGCAGGAGTTGCTGGATGTGATGGAGTGTGTCGGAATTTCATAAAAAAGCCACTACGATCCTTTTCTGGAATGGTAGTGGCTTTGAACCTGCTTAGCTCTATTGATCGCTGCTTAGCGCTGAATCATGATTGTGCGTGCAACACGACCCTCGGGGGTTTCGAGCACGCAAAAGTAGGCTCCCTTGTCGAATTTACTGATATCTATTAAAAACTGTCCAACATCACCAGCCTGGGCATCAATACGTTGGTGCAGCAGTTGACGTCCGAGTACATCGAGGATCACCAGCCTGACTTCAGCAGGTCTGGAAACCTGTAGATCAACCGTGAGTTGATCTCTGGCCGGATTGGGATACACTTTGAAGTAATCAACCATGCCCTGCTTATCATCGGCAGAGGTGGCCAGAATGGTGATGGTTGTGTGATAGGTACCATTAAAAACTTCCTGGTTGCCAATGCTGTCGGTTGCCAGGCTATAAAAACGATAGGTGTTGCCTCCAGTAATACCGTCGAACAGACTGCTCTTTTGCTGGGTGTTGAGTTTCCACACTTCCGGAGCTGCACCATTTTTCGATACGTATATCGAATAGCTTTTCACCCCGCTGTGCTGATCGGTGCCGTTCCAATTCACCATGAACGTTGTGTGGGTAGTTTGCGCAGGAAGAGGGCTTACCGTACTCGTCGGTGGTACACGATCTATCGCATTCACCCAGATATTGGTTCTGATGGGTGCATTGAGGTCGAACACGATGGTGGCCTTATTTGAAATGACCGATGCATGGGGCAGATTGGCTTTTAGGCGAACTGTAAACGAAACATATCCCTCCCCTTCGGGCGAGGTTACATTGGGCGGTAAAAAGCCTCCAAAGGGATCTTCTGTTAGTC
>JAUXXY010000212.1 GCA_030684735.1 Bacteroidales bacterium
GCCTCGAGTGAGGATCTTAGAAAATCGCTGGTGCTAAGGGGAAGGTTGCGTCGCCGCGAGTTTTCGTGGCAAAAAACTGCCGACCGGTTTTGGAAAACAATCGAAAAAACCCTCGAATAGAATTGTTTTTTGTGCAGAGCGCTGCAATAATAACTGGTGTGATGAGGCGCTTTTGTCAATAATCAAATAATATTAATCTCCTCTTCAAGCATCACCTGGAATTTTTCGTAAACCGAATCCTTAATAATCTTCGACAGTTCAATGATTTCTGATCCACGGGCTTTGCCATGATTTACAATAACCAGGGGCTGCAAGTTGTGCACTCCGGCATCTCCTTGCCTCATCCCTTTCAATCCACAGGCTTCTATCATCCATGCCGCCGAAAGCTTGTAATTTCCATCATCGTCCTGATACCCGACGAGTTTGGGATATTTGCCGGATAAACTGTCGAATAAATCTTTTCTTATTACCGGGTTTTTGAAAAAACTACCTGCATTGCCACACACTGCCGGATCAGGCAATTTGCGTCGCCTGATACTTTTTACGGCCTCAGCCACCTCACGTATGCCTGGCGTTACAGAATACCTTAAAACCTCCTGCCTCAAGGCAGGGTACCCGAGATTGAGGTCAGGCTTCTTATTTAACAGAAAGCTAACGGAAAGGACCAAGAAACGGCCCTTCAACTCGTTTTTAAAAATACTATTACGATAACCAAACCTGCATTCATTTCCGGTAAAACAGGTGATCTCCATACTTTGCAAGTCGAGTGCTGTGAGGTGTGACATCACATCTTTAACTTCGGTTCCATATGCCCCGATATTTTGGATGGGGCTGGCACCCACTTTTCCCGGGATAAGCGATAGATTTTCCAAGCCGCCCCAGCCATTTTCAACGCACCAGTTCACCAAATCGTCCCAAACCTCGCCGGCAGCAGCAGTAATCAACAGTTTTTCATCACTGAAATCCGCTATTTCTCGGCCTTGCATGCAATTCACCAATACCAATCCTTCGAAATCACGGGTAAACAACACATTGCTTCCGCTACCCAATACAAGCAACGGAAGCGCAGCATACTTCGGGCTACGCAAAATCGTTTGGGTTTCATCCAGGTTTTTAACTGATGCAAGATAACGTGCTGATGCTTCTATACCGAAGGTGTTGAAAGTCAACAAGCTCGCGTTTTCAAAAACAGGCATATTTTACCCTTTGTTTAGAAACCAAAGATAGGAATCCTCATCATATATCTAAGCTGATGGTTGCCAATTTGAGCAAACTTCCTAATTTAGCCATCTGTTGATTTGTATGCGTGTGAAAAAACGTGTTGTTGTATCGGTAGTGAATGATCTGTCAACCGATCGCCGGGTTGGCCGTACCTGCCAAACCCTTGTTGGTCTCGGATTTGAAGTGTTGCTGGTGGGAAGAAAACTTAAACACAGCCTGCCATTACCTGGCCGGTCATATGAAACACTTCGTATGCGCTTGGTTTTCAACAAAGGTCCCTTTTTTTATGCCGAATTCAACATTCGTATCTTTCTGCTTCTGTTTTTCAAAAGGGCTGACCTGTTGGTTGCAAATGATCTTGATACCCTCATGCCCAACTACATCCACCACCGCTTCCGTAAGATCCCGTTGGTTTACGACACACATGAGTATTTCACCGGTGTTCCCGAGTTAATGCATCGCCCACAGGTTCAGAAGGTATGGAAAGCCATTGAAAAATGGATATTTCCAAAACTCCGCCACGTGATCACTGTAAACGAAAGCATTGCTAATCTATATCACCAGGAATATGGAGTCAACTTGCAGATTGTCAGAAACATACCTCATCAGGTTTCCACAGGGCAGGTTCTGAGTAAAAAAGAAATCGGATTGCCTGAGAATAAAAGAATTGTTTTGTTGCAAGGCGCCGGAATAAATATTGATCGTGGTGCTGAAGAGGCTATTGATGCCATGCAATGGGTCGAAGGGGGCATATTGGTCATCCTTGGCGGAGGTGATGTAATGGGTCAGCTCAGGCAGCGAGTTGTAGCCAAAGGTTTTGCGGACAGGGTGTTTTTCATACCCGGGCAGCCTCCTGACCTGCTCAGAAGCTATACCTGTCTTGCTGATATTGGCTTGACACTCGATAAAGACACAAATGTCAATTATCGTTACAGCTTGCCCAATAAGCTATTCGACTATATCCATGCCGGGGTTCCTATACTTGCTTCTCCCTTGCCGGAGGTGAAGAAAATCATAGATCAATATGATATTGGTGTATTTATCGAAAATCATGAGCCGCAACATATCGCAACAAAAATAAATGCTATGTTTGCAGACATGGAATCCATGTCAAAGTGGAAGAAAAACCTGGGTGTTGCTGCAACCGAGCTGACCTGGGAGAATGAAGAAAAAGTCCTGAACAAGCTTTTTCAGCGTTATGCCTGACAAACACTTACATATTGTATCCTTCGCCATTCCTTACCCGCCAAACTACGGTGGGGTGATAGATGTATATTATAAGCTTCTTGCGCTACACCGCGTTGGGGTAAAAGTGCATCTTCACTGTTTTGTATATAAGAGGGAAGTTTCGCAAGCACTTGAAAAAATCAGCCATTCAGTTCATTACTATCCACGACAAACAGGGCTATTGTCCGCAATTAATCACAAGCCCTATATTGTCGCAAGCCGTAAATCTCCTGAATTACTGAAAAACTTAATTAATGACGATTATCCTATCCTTTTCGAGGGCATACATTCATGCTATTACCTGGATCACCCACTTTTGGGTAAAAGGTTTAAGGTGTACAGGGAGAGCAATATTGAGCATCATTACTATATCAACCTGGCCAAAGCAGAAAGAAATATCTTCAAAAAACTTTATTTTGCCCAGGCAAGCCTTAAACTCAGGTTTTATCAACGTACCCTCGTCCACGCCCAGTTGATGCTCGCCGTATCGCTTTCGGATGCACAATACCTTGAAGCGGCTTTTCCGCTAAATAATGTTAAATATCTTCCGAGTTTTCATCCCAATGAAGATCTAGATATTCATGAGGGGAAGGGAGACTATGTTTTATATCATGGCAACTTATCGGTGCCCGAAAACCTTATCGCTGCAGAATACTTAGTGAAGGTGTTTGCCGAAATGCCTCATCCTTTTGTTATCGCCGGACTCAATCCACCTGAGACGCTGATCAGGTTGGTGCGGAAGTATGCTCATATGCAAGTGATTGCAAATCCGGATGACAAAAAAATGTTTGAACTCATCAGGAATGCCCAAGTAAATGTGCTGGTTACTTTCCAGGCCACCGGGCTCAAGCTAAAACTCCTTAATACACTTTATAACGGGAGGCATATCTTGGTGAATACACCCATGCTCAATGGAACCGGACTTGACGATTTGTGCAGCATTGCGGACACAACTCATGAGCTTCGGCGCATATCCGATGACTTAATGAATTCGACTTTTAATGTCGGATTGACCGAAATGCGCCGGCAAGTGCTACAAGTTCATTATTCGAATCTTAACAACGCACAGAAGCTATTTAATCTCATTTTTAGTAATTCCTGATATTCTGCCATTCTCGCATTTTAGCATGCGTGCAGGAAATTTTTGTATCAGGGCATAGTTGTGGGTTGCCATCATTACCGAACGGCCACTCTGGCTTATTTCTATCAGTAATTCCATGATGCCTTCAGATGTTCCGGGATCAAGATTGCCGGTAGGCTCGTCGGCCAGGATAATTTCAGGATCATTAACAAGCGCGCGGGCAATAGCAACACGCTGCTGCTCGCCCCCCGAAAGCTGGTGAGGTAACTTAAACCCTTTGGCTGATAGACCTACCTTGGTCAGCACATCCATCAATCTGTCCTCCATGGCATGCTTGTCGTTCCAACCAGTTGCTTTCATCACAAAAAGCAAGTTGTCTTTGATGGTTCGATCGCCTAAAAGCTGAAAGTCCTGGAAAACAATACCCAACTTTCGTCGCAGCCTGGGGATATCTTTGCGCTTAAGCTTAGGAAGTTCAAAACCGGCAACACTTGCATAACCATCAATAACCGGTAGGTCGGCATAAAGTGTTTTCATGAGGCTACTTTTACCGGCACCGGTTTTCCCAATCAAATAAACAAACTCACCCCTAGCTACCTCCAGGTTGACGTGCGAAAGAACAAGGATGTTTTTTTGAAAAACGGAAACATTTTTGAGCTCAATTGTAGTTTCAAACGACATGTTGACTTTTCATTGGGTAATTTAGAAGCAAATATACGAAACACACACGAAGCTGAATCGCAATAAACTGATTAATACGTTTTGGGTATCAGGTTAGCAAATTGTTGCAGATAACCGGCTGCTGCAGGGCCTACGTTGAAGAGTAAGTCAACAATGCTAAGATCAGGTAAAAAACCATGCTTTTGCGCAAAAACCTGAGTGTATTCATGGTTTTTAAATACTTGACTAACAGGCTTCTTAGGATGTATGGCATTCCGCAGATCCACAACTTTTTCCGGATTCTTTGTATAAACGTCCAAATAACATATTTCAGCATTCAATCCGATCATCTTCAATAGGGTTTTCAGTATATTGTGGTTAAATTCCAATAAGCTCTCCACCTGCCTGTTGTAGTCGGCCTCGAGCTGGTCGCGATAATAAATAAAGAATGGCGAAGAGTTGTAGGCCGCTTCAAGCGATCGCCAGTGAATGTTTTTCCAGTTAATATGGTTTGAAATAGTAACCTGATTGGTTTTAGTGTGGTTTCCATAAGGTTTGTTTATAGGTAAACTCAATGCCTGTAGCCCATTGGGACTATATATATGACAGCGGTTTCGGTAGGTTTGTTTTGGATAGGTCTCCTGCACTTCAAGTTCCACCATATCGGCCCAGGCAATTGCTGCAAAGTAAGAAATGGGAGGCAGGTAGGTTGTTGATAACAGGATGACTTTTTTTCCCATGAGGTATTAACGCTGAGGCTGCAAAAATAGAAAAGGCTGCCCCGTAAAAAGCAGCCTTGTAAATAAAAACGCTGAAAAATTAGTTTGAGCTAACTGTTTTTTTCAACAGAATGTCGTCAATAGCTTGTATCAACGATTGTTTTGGTAATGCACCTACTGCCATTTGTGGTTGCTCATCCAGAAGACAGAATAGCATAGAAGGTATACTGCGAATGCCAAAGACAGATGCAAGTTCCTGTTGCTCTTCTGTATTTATCTTGTAAATATTGATTTTTCCTTCGTATTTTTTCGATAATTCATCGAGGATAGGGGCAATCATTTTGCATGGCCCACACCAATCGGCGTAAAAATCAATGAGAGCAGGAAGTTTGCCTGCAAATGTCCACTCTTTGTTTTCCTCGTAGTTAAAAACCTTTTCGAGGAAGGTTTCTTTTGTTAAAAACTCTATTATTTT
>JAUXXY010000223.1 GCA_030684735.1 Bacteroidales bacterium
TGAATTATACAACTACGTTCTTGACGAATGTGGAGAATTCATTGAGGATGTTGAAAAAATTCCAACTGAAATAGGAAGTATGTTAATCTCAAGACCAAAAAGAATTAAATAACCTATGCCCAAACATTTAGCCGCATAGCCGAAAAGCCCATGCCGAAAAGCCCGGAAGTGAAGAAAACGTTTCGTAAGACTCCGGCAAATTACATCTTGCGTAGTTAGTTCAAAATTCTCCTGAATGGCCTAAGCATTCGAGATGCTTGTGGCTGCATGCTTGCCAAATTTTCCCAATATCATCTTTTGGATCAAAAATTTTTTATTCTGGCTCGAAACATTACTTTTACACCGTCGGAAAAATCCAATCGCTTATGATCCGTCCCGGACTCATTGCCCCATTGTCGCCATTAAGGAAAATAATGTTTTTCGCGCTGTTGGCGTTGGCAAGTTTGCTGCTCTTCATGTTACTGGCATCCTTATCGGCAACATTAATATGGGGCAAAAACCTAACAGATCTTATCTTTAGTGTCAGCAATTTAGACCAGCCTGAGGCCATCGGCCCGCTTAAGTATTTTCAGGTAATCAATCAAATAGGATTATTTATTCTCCCCCCCTTGTTATTTGCCTACTTAGCCGATACCAAGCCCTGTAGCTACTTGAAAATGAATATCGGTGCAGGAATTCTCACGTTGGTGTTGTGCGTGCTTATCTTGTTTTCTTCGTTTCCTTTTGTGCAGTGGATGCTCGAGGTAAATCAAATGATGAAGTTTCCGTCCTGGCTTCACTCGCTCGAAGTGTGGATGAGAGAATCGGAGGCCAATGCCGAAAAGTTGACTCAGGCATTTTTAGAAACTAAAACTACCGGAGGCATAATCATCAACATCATCATGATAGCTGTTTTGCCGGCACTGGGCGAGGAGCTGGTTTTTAGGGGTGTGTTGCAACGTGTATTTAATGAATGGTTTAAAAATCATCATTTGGCAGTCATCACTACCGCCATCATCTTCAGTTCGTTGCACTTGCAGTTCTATGGGTTTTTGCCACGCACGGCGCTTGGAATTGTATTTGGATATCTGTTTGTAGTAACTGGTTCGATCTGGGTTCCTGTCCTCGTACATTTCATTAACAATGCGATGGCAGTTGTTGTAGCGGTTTTTTTTCGTACCGGCATCGCTGAAACCGATTACCTGGAGTTCGGGCGTGTTTCAGGGCCTTGGTGGGTTGTAGCTAGTTTTGTGCTGGTGGTGTTGCTTTTCTATAGCTTGACACAGCATTTGAAATTACATCCTTCCAGGGATGTCGGGAAAGCTTCGGATGATAAGACCCAAACTGAGGATTAATACCAGCTATGACTTCAGCATCAGGGCAAGCGGTAAAACAAAAGGAGCAAGACCGGTCATATCTTACTCCTATTAAATGTAGATGCAATCAACTACTTATCAATTCTTCTCCTGGTTGAATAGTTGATACGGAATGCACCAATCCGGCGCAATTCCTGCTTTACGTCTGTAACAATTCCCATCTTGGTTTCCTGGTCCACTTTTAATGAGGCAGTCAACAGTCCGCGGTCAGCTTCGTCGCGGGCTTCGCGCTCTGCTACGATGAAGTTTTGAATTTCGCTAACCGAAGCAAACCTATCGTTAAGCTGAATACGCGATTCAGTACCAAATATCTGGCTGCGAAGGGGAGGCCCGATGTAAATATAACTTACCAGCGATTTGCGCTCGAGTTTTTGAACTTCGGTAGCATCGGGAACCTTTACTTTCACAATCAGGGTGGTTTCTCTCATCACGGTAGTTACCATAAAAAAGAATAGCAACATGAAAATAATATCTGGTAGCGAGGCGGTTGAGATGCCTGGCAGCCTGCCTTTTCCTTTTCTTTTGAATCTTGCCATATTATTTCCCTCCTACATCTTCGGGTTCAGCTTCCGAAATGGCTACAGGTACTGCTTTATTTACTGCCTCTTTCCATTCATTTGGCAACTGGCTGTATCGCAGGCCAAATTTTTCCATGGCCATTTCGTTTCGCAAGTCGTTAAATGCAGATGTCAGCTCGTTTTGTACCTGTATATACATATTGTATGAAGTGCCCCTGTCGTTTTTTAGAGATACTATTCCTCTTGAAACCCAAACTTCGCCAAGATGCTCTATGGTTTCAAGGCGTTTTTCGGGCCAATCTTCGCGATTGCTGAAGTTGGCGATGATATCATGCATTTGCCTGCGAAGTGTTTTGATATCGCTTGGTTGTCTTTCAACCAACAATGCATCTCGGCTATTCACCAACACATTGATCACATTCCTTTCTTTGATATCCGGTGGTTTAACGGTGGGATCCGGAGGTGGGGGAAGCCTGCGGATAATCCCTGAGTCAACGTCCATTGTTGTGGTAACAAGGAAGAATATCAACAGAAGGAAGGCGATATCAGCCATCGAACCGGCATTGATTTCATTTACTGGTCTCGCCATTATTTCTAAGGTTTATGTCTTGAAAAATGAAGATATTTCGGCGTAAAAGATAACCAGAATAGCCACTGCGCCGATGGCATAAGTGCCAAAAAGAGCGGCGCCTATCTGGCGCGAGGTGGTTTCGGCAATCTTAAACTCCTGTAATTGTAATGAACTAAACTCATTGCTTGACAATGTGTAGATAAGCAATCCCAATCCTACAATGATTGCCAATCCGATCAACGCTTTTAGCAGCGACTTGGGGTTGCTGATGATACTGATAATCGGGAAAAGGAATGCAAGTAGAAGACAAATGCCCAAAGCGATGTATCCCACTGCAAAGAAAGGATTCAGGATCATATTCTGTAATCCGAGGTTCTCATTTAATGCTTTGCTGCTGTTTAACCATACGAGTGCAACAAAAACAACGCCAGCAAGGATAATGATTACCGAGATTATTTTAAACAGCCTGACGATAATATTTTTTTCCATTGTAAGGGTTGTTTATTTGTTTTTGAGATCGTTTTTTACCAGGATTTCAATAAAGGAAATGGTGCTGTCTTCCATGTCGTTTACTAAGCTGTCTATTTTCGAAAGAATGTAGTTGTAGAATATCTGGAGGATAATGGCAACGATCAGACCGAATACGGTGGTTAAAAGAGCTACTTTTATACCTGAGGCAACGATGGTTGGCGAAATATCACCAGCAGCTGCGATGGCATCGAACGCTCCTACCATCCCGATAACTGTTCCTAAAAACCCAAGCATGGGGGCCAGGGCGATGAATAAAGCGATCCACGATAGGCCTTTTTCGAGGCGGCCCATGAGTACACTGCCGTATGATACGATTGATTTTTCAACCACTTCAAGTCCTTCGTTGTAACGATCAAGTCCCTGGTAGAAAATGCTGGCTACCGGGCCTCGGGTGTTTTTGCAGATGTCCTTGGCTGCATCAAGGCCACCAGTATCAAGCGCCGACTCAACATTGTTAAGAAGTTTGCGGGTGTTGGTGGTTGATAGGTTCAGATAAATGATACGTTCGATGGCCAGTGCAAGACCGAAAATAAGGGTGAGCAACACAATAGCCATAAATCCAGGATTACCTTCAATAAACTTTTCTTTCAGTACCTGGTGAAAGGTTTTCCCTTCGGTAGATGGGGGCGTGAGGGTTTGCGCAGGCTGGGCTTCTTCAACCTTGGTTTCGGTCATTTCAACCTGCTGGCCCTCTTGCGTGGCTTGTTGAGCGTGAGCCAGTTGTGCGATTCCAAACATGAGCATTCCTGCTACTGTTAACAAAGCAATTAATTTTTTCATAGTCGATTGCAATTGATTTTAATACTCTCTTTGGTTATTAATTTAAGAACAATTTTGGCGGAGAGAGAGGGATTCGAACCCTCGATACCCTTTTGGAGCATACACACTTTCCAGGCGTGCGCCTTAGACCACTCGGCCACCTCTCCGAAAAAGCAATTGAGGAAAATCCCGCTTCTTTTTTAAGGCAGCTAAATTAAAAAAAAATATAACACCATGAATATTTGCTTTTTTTATTAACAAAATGATCTAAATGGCATCAATAAATCAGATTAAACACTCATTTCTCCTCTCAACGGTACTTGCAGCAAGCGCTCTACCTCGTTTTTCGCAAATCCTTGCCCCAACAGAAACATTGTCTTGGCAATGGCCGACTCGGTGGTGATGTCGTAACCTCCTATTACCCCTATTTTACCCAAGTTTGCGCTTGTTTCGTATTTTCCGATCTCAACCGAACCGCCTTTACATTGGGTTACATTGTAAATGATTATGTCTTTGTTTTTGATGGCATCTTCCAGTACGTCAATGAACCACTTGTCGGTGGGAGCGTTACCCGAACCATAAGTTTCAAGGATCAAGGCTTTAAGACCCGGGATATTGAGCATCGAGCTTACGACTGATTCTGTTATACCGGGAAATAATTTTAAAATAGCCACATTTGTGTCGAAACGGGTATGTGTTTTTAACCGTTTAAAGTTTGGCTTGATAATGTAGTTGTGATGATAACGAATGTGAACACCCACCTCGGCCAATGGTGGGAAGTTGCCCGAAAGAAAAGCATTGAAATTTTCGGAATTGAATTTATTGGTACGGTTGCCCCTGAATAATTTATTCTCGAAATAAATGCTCACCTCGGGCACCACCGGTGTATTGTCGCTTTTTGCCGAAGCAATCTCAATGGCGTTGATAAAATTGTCGCGCCCGTCGGTGCGCGTCACCCCCATGGGCAACTGCGATCCGGTAAACACCACCGGTTTGTTAAGGTTTTCGAGCATGAAACTCAGCATTGAGGCCGAATAGGCCATGGTGTCGGTGCCATGGAGCACAACAAATCCATCGTATTTCTCATAATTCACAGTGATAACCTGTGCAAGTTTCACCCAAAAAGGCGGGTTTACATTCGATGAGTCAATGAGCGGGTCGAAGCTATGTACATCAATGTAGCAGTTAAGGTTTTCGAGTGCGGGGATATTGCGATAAACCTGCTCAAAATCAAAAGGTTTCAGTGTTCCGCTCTCTTTATTGTAAGCCATGCCGATGGTGCCGCCGGTGTAGATAACAAGAATATTGGCTTTGTCTTCCATATTTTAATTCAATATCATTGGGTTGTGTGTAGCGATGGAAATAGTTTGAAGGCAGAGCGGGTGGTGATTTCTGCCACTTGTGCAACGTCAACTACAAGAATTTCCGCCACCTTTTCAGCAATAACGCGTATATGGGCACTTTCGTTGCGTTTGCCACGATAAGGCACTGGGCTAATGAAAGGGGAATCGGTTTCGAGCACAATGTTTTCAAGTCCAATTTTTTGGATAATATGGCCTAATGCTGAGTTTTTATAAGTTACAACACCTCCGATCCCAAGCTTAAACCCAAGTTTCACCACCTGGAGCGCCTGCTCGAGCGAGCCAGGGTAGCAATGAAAAACACCTGTCATTTCAGGGGTTTTCATCTCTTTCACTATGTGGATGATTTCGTCGAGGGCTTTGCGCGAATGGATGACTAATGGCAAATGAAAATGTTTGGCTAGCTCAATTTGAAGGCGGAATGCCTTTTCCTGTTCCATACGATAGGTTTGATCCCAATAAAAGTCGAGGCCTACTTCGCCTACAGCACAATATTTTCCATCGGTCAGATGAGTTTCAACGATCCGGAGTTCTTCTTTCCAGCTTTCTTTTACCGAGGTAGGGTGCAAACCCATCATGGCGATGCAGTGTTGCGGAAAAGCGGCCTGTAATCCATGCAAGGGCTCGATTGAAGTGCTGTCAATATTGGGAAGCAGCATATATTTTACCCCGCCATCAATGGCCCTTTGAACCACTTCTTGGCGGTCGCTGTCGAACTCGTTGAGGTAGAGATGTGTGTGGGTATCAACAAAAAACATGTGGCAAAAGTACTATAAAAGACACTTATACTTGGAACTGTCCACCCCAGCGTTTTAGATTCAATGCCCAGCCTGCCGGGCTGGTGAAAGCCAAAAATTCTTAGGTTTGCACAAACTCACACTTTTTTGAAGAAGATACTCATCATCCGTTTCAGCTCCATCGGTGATATTGTGCTCACTACACCCGTGGCCAGGTGTGTGAAACAACAGGTGGCCGATGCAGAAATTCATTATTGCACCAAAAGGCAATATTCGGAAGTGTTGCGAGCAAATCCGTATATTGACAAGGTTCACCATCTCGATTCCTCTCTTTGGAAAACAGCTCAGCAACTGAGAAAGGAAAATGTTGATTTTGTAGTTGACCTGCACAAAAGCCTGAGATCAAGGCTATTGAAACTTCTATTATGTAAACCGGGCGATACTTTTTCAAAACTAAACCTCAAAAAATGGCTCCTTGTAAGATTCAGGATCAATCTTTTGCCCGATGTGCATATTGTTGATCGTTACTTCGGGGCAGTAAAAAAGTTGAAAGTTGTCACCGATGGACTGGGGCTTGATTATTTTCTGCCAAAACAGGATGAATTTGATCCGGCGTGGCTCCCTGTTTTGCACCGGCAAGGCTATATTGGTTTTGTGATTGGTGGGCGGCATCGCACTAAAATTTTTCCAACCGCCAAGGTGATTGAAGTTTGCAGGCTACTCGATCGGCCTATAGTTTTGTTGGGCGGAAAGGATGATGTGGCTATGGCAGAAGAGATTTGTCTGGCTGTTGGGAAAAAAGTATATAATGCCTGTGGTCAATTTTCGATTAATAAATCAGCTTCACTTGTTAACAATGCCAACCTCATAATCACCAACGATACAGGCCTGATGCACATCGCTGCTGCTTTTGGCAAGAAGATTATTTCGCTGTGGGGTAACACAGTACCGGTGTTTGGTATGTATCCCTATACGGCGGAACAACAAAAAAGCCAGTCAGTGATTTTTGAGATAACCGGCCTTCGTTGCCGCCCCTGCAGCAAAATCGGGTTTGACAAATGCCCTGAAAGTCATTTCGATTGTATGAATAAGATTGGCAGTGAGCAACTTGTGAGTGAGGCAATCCGCCTAATCAACACATACTACCCGGGTTACACTTTAACGTAAGGGTTCCCCGTTTTTTCTTCTCCTATTGAGGTGGCAGGACCGTGGCCGGGATACACAATATAATCATCAGGCAGGGTATAAAGTTTTGTGCGGATATTTTCTTCGAGCAAGTCGAAATTTCCGGTAGGAAGATCAGTGCGGCCAATGCTTCCGTTGAATAGCACATCACCTGTAATCACAAAACGATTTTCATGGCTCACCAGGCAAATTGAGCCGTCGGCATGACCGGGGGTGTATAGGATTTCGAGCTGTGATTTACCAAATAAAACCACTTCCCCTTCGTTCAGGAAAATTTCGGGATGAATGATTTCAGCCACTTTTAGTCCGAAAGCCATACCATGTTCCTGAGCTGATTCGAGAAATTGAAACCCTTCGTGATGAATAAGCGGTTTCAGGCCAAAGGCTTCATACACAAAACTATTTCCCAATACATGGTCAATATGGGTGTGGGTGTTGATGGACGCAACAGGTAAAAGATTCTCTGAATCAATAAATTCCTTCAGGTGCTTTTTTTCATTTTCGGTATAGCAGCCAGGGTCAACAATCGCACATTCCTGCGTTTGGTCATATAATAAATAGGTGTTCTCCTGGAAAGGATTGAACACAAAAACCTTTATCCTGATCATATGATTAAGCGTTGATGTGAGGGCAAAATTATCATAATCGCCAATACCAACAAATCGCTGATGGGCTAATCCATATAACTTCCTTATAAATTCAGGCATTTAAAAACAAGATTAGTGGTTCAGCCTTAAAGAATTGTAGTAATTTAGCTGGTTCTCAAAGACAATGAAAAAGACACAGAAAATAACCCCCTTCAGGGGTAACGTGATAATGATGATACTGGTTTTGCTCCTTCTTTCGGGGCAAATCCACGGGCAGTTTTATTATGGTTTGCAACAAAATTTCGACCGTAGTCGCGTTTCGTTCACCGATTTTTTCTGGACCTATTATCAGTTCGATGATTTCAACACCTATTTCTATCTCAACGGACAAGAGCTGGCCGCATATACTTCGCAGTCTGCGCTGAATCTCATTCCCGAAATTTCACGCAAGCTGGACTCATCGCCCCAGGATAAGATACAATTTATTATTTTCAACCGCCTTACCGATAAGCACCAGAGCAACATCGGGCTGGCCGATGAAAACCAGGTTTCATCAAATACGGGCGGAACTACACAGGTTGTCGAAAACAAGGTTTTTCTATATTTCGAAGGTAATTACACATTGTTCGATAAGCAGATTCGCGAAGGTATTACGCGGGTGCTGTTAAACCAATCGCTTTATGGTGGTAGTGTTGTTCAACAGGTATCCGCATCCACATCAACCCGCCTGCCCATGTGGTTTATCGAAGGGTTGATTTCCTATATTGCCGAGCCTTGGAGCACTACCAGGGATAACGACCTGCGCGAAGCATTCCTTTCAGGACGTTTCAAGCGTTTCAACAGCCTCCAGGGTGCCGATGCAGTGCTCGCCGGACACTCGATGTGGAAGTTCATTGCTGATAAATTTGGCGCGGCCATTTTGCCTAACATCATCTATCTCACTCGCTTAGGAAAAAGCATTGACCAGGGGTTAAACTACACCATTGGCATCTCCCTGAAAACCCTGCTCAACGAATGGAAGACACACTATCTGAATATTTATAATTCGTATCAATCCCACCAACTTGATGCTGCTCAAAGTCTGAAAATCAAAAACAGCAAAGATTTTGTTTACAGCGGACTTCGTATTAGCCCCACCGGGAATCACGCTGCGTACGTGTGGAACAAACATGGCCGATACAAGGCTGTGATCCATGACCTGAAAAGTAGCAAGAAGAAAATTGTTTTGAGAGGAGGATTCAGGTTTGATGAATTGATAGAACGCTCATTTCCATTGATGGCATGGCATCCGGGCGGAGAACTGCTGGCAATCATTACTGAGGATAAGGGGTTGATCAACCTTTTCCTATATAACCTCCGCGACAAGGATATGGTGCATCAGTATATCTATAATTTCGATAAGATACTCGATTTTTCCTATGCCAACGATGGGCAACGATTTGTGATGTCGGCAGTTCAGCAAGGACAAACCAATATTTATGTATATCACATCCCTTCCAATTCCTTTGAAGAAATCTCAAGAGGACCTTACGATGACCTGCAACCAAGATTTATCCGCAATTCGGGCAGGATTATTTTTAGTTCAAATCGTCCAATGGATTCGCTGAACACAAAAATCAGATTTTCGGAGTTACCCGTTTTGCATAATTTCAATCTTTTCGAATATGAGTATGGCTCAAAAAAAACAACATTAAGGCGCATTACTTCCGAACCTTATGCCAACGTGGTGAATCCTGTTGAATATACGGATGGCTATCTCGCTTACCTCAGCGATAAAAATGGTATTTATAACCGCTACCTTGCCAGCTTCGACAGTGCAATAGCCTACATTGACACCGCCACCCATTATCGCTATTTCACCCACACCCTACCCATCACCAACTACCCAAGAAACATTGCCGGTCACGATGTACAAAAAAACATAGGAGTATTGGGCGAGATTGTTCAGCATAACAAAAAACACTTTTTACGGCTCCATTCTCTTATGCCGGCCCGGGATATCACTCCGTTGGCTTTGCAACCCACTGCTTACATTTCCGGGTTGCACCCGGGAGAGCCAGATCAAAGTGGAGTCCAAACTACAAGCAGTCAACTTCAACCATCCGATAAACGAAAACGATTCAGAAGTGTGAAACAAGATGAAACACATGCAACTATATTACCCCAACCAGCTCCGGAGTCACAGCAGATTGATACAATTCCGGCAGATATCAGACGCATGGCGACATTGGATTTCACCGCATTTGAAAAGGAGGTACCCGAAGAAAAATTCCGGCTACCCAAGCGAAGAAACTTCAATGTTGAATACTACATAAATCACCTAAAAAGCCAGGTAGATTTTAGTTTTCTGAATGCCACCTACCAGCCATTCACCGGAGGGCAAAGTCCGCTATATCTTAATCCCGGCATGAATGCTTTTTTGAGTGTTACCCTTACCGACCTGCTTGAGGATTACGAAATAACGGGAGGTGTGCGCCTAAACACCAACCTGGTTGACAATGAGTATGTATTCAGTTTTTCGAACAATAAAAAGCGGCTCAATAAACAATTAGTTTTCCACCGACAAGGCATTTCCGAAACCGAACGTTACATCAGGCATAGGGTACATGAGTTGCATTATATCCTGACTTGGCCATTCACCCGGGCTTTAAGCCTTAAAGGCAGTTTGATTTATAAGCACGATAATTCCTCACCCATGGCCATTGACCAATCTAGCCTGGCTGCTGAAAACACACTCAGGCTATGGGCTGGACTGAAAGGAGAACTTATCTACAATAATACCCGTAATCTTGGAATAAACCTGCTTTCGGGGATGAGGTGGAAATTGTTCGGAGAGTACTACCAGGCAATCAATGAGAAAGAAAGCGAAGAACTAACATTGGGGCTTGACTTTAAAGAGAACATGGTGGTGCTCGGCATAGATATCAGGCATTACTTACCGGTACACCGTAATATCATTTGGGCCAATCGTTTTGCGGCCAGTACTTCATTGGGCAATAACCTGCTCATCTACTACCTTGGTGGTATTGACAACTGGTTGATACCTAAATTTAACCGAGACATGGCCATTGACCCCTCAAAAAATTATACCTATCAAACCATCGCCACCAACATGCGTGGGTTTTCGCAAAATATCCGAAACGGGAACAGTTTTTTGGTTGTGAACAGCGAGTTGCGTATTCCGGTTTTTAGCTACCTGTTAAACCGCCCCATCCGTTCGCAGTTTATCAACAATTTTCAACTCATTGGGTTTGTAGATGCTGGTACTGCTTGGACTGGCTTGCATCCTTATGCCCCAGAGAATCATTTGTTTCGCAAAAGATTCAGCCAAGGCCCCATCAGCGGGTGGACTGAAATGCAAAAAGAACCTTTTGTGGCTGGATTTGGCACTGGTGTCCGTACCTCTCTTTTGGGATATTTTGTCAGGGCAGATGTTGCCTGGGGCCTGGATGATGGAAAATTTCAGAAACGCACATTCTTTCTGTCTATCGGACTAGATTTCTGATGTAAGTTCTTTCTGTCACGGACAAGAACTAAGATTTGGAGCAGATATTGGTTGGGGGTTGGTCTTTAGTAGCCTGTTAATATCCTCAAGCATATTTTTGATGTATTACTTGTCAGCGTAGCTTTTTAGCTGGTTTTCAAGAAACAGTTTGCTGTTAATAACTATAATCGTCTGATAAACAAATAGTTAATCATGCGCAATAATTATAAACACTTTTCGAAAAGCTTTTTTTTATCATCGAAAAATTACTTATTCAGGGGTTAAATTATTAAAATCAAGACCTTACGCTTTCAGGTCACCCAATTGTTGATAAACTAATTTGACGTGAATTAAGCAATCGCTGTATCTTGGTGGTTTTAAAAATCCCGCACAAAAATTTTTGTAAATAATTGAATTTTCATCAGATACATGAAGATTTGAAAAGCAGACATGAAAAAGCATAAAGCTATAATATTGGAAAACAGTTTGTTTTGTAACATGGAGGAAGAGGTGAAATATATGGAGACAAATGATCCATACACGAAGATAGCAGGAAAAAGACAACGACCTGATATTTTCAGTGATTTGGAAATTGAGGGTGGTAGTGCCTGGGTGAGCGAGAGCATGGTATCTGAAAAACTTGCTGTTGAGAAACAACCTCTGCAGGCATATTCATATGAAGAAGCGTTAAAGGCTGCAACTGTTTATTTTAAAGGCGACACCCTGGCTGCCAATGTGTGGGTAAACAAATATGCGCTGAAAGATAGTGCTGGTAACATCTTTGAGCTTACGCCCAACGATATGCACCATCGCCTGGCAGGCGAAATTGCCCGCATCGAAAACAAATATCCCAACCCACTAAGCGAGGAAGAAATATTCGAAACGCTGAAAGATTTTCGTTATATTGTGCCCCAGGGAAGCCCTATGGCTGGGATTGGAAATAATTTTCAGATTTCCTCTCTTTCAAATTGTTTTGTGATTGGCAGCGATGAAAACGGCGACTCATATGGCGCCATCCTCAAGACCGACCAAGAGCAGGTGCAATTAATGAAGCGGCGCGGTGGTGTTGGTCATGATCTATCTCACATTCGTCCTGCGGGCAGCCCTGTAAAAAACAGTGCGCTCTCAAGCACCGGCATCGTCCCTTTCATGGAACGCTATTCAAACTCAACCCGCGAGGTTGCACAAGACGGCCGACGTGGTGCTCTCATGCTGACAATTTCGATAAGACATCCCGACGCGGAGCATTTTATAGATGCAAAAATGGAACAGGGAAAAGTTACCGGTGCTAATGTTTCAGTGAAAATTGACGATGATTTCATGCGCGCAGTCATCGAAGGTGGCACTTATGAACAAAAATTCCCTGTCAACTCCCAACAACCGCTGGTATCGAAAACCGTCCAGGCCAATAAACTGTGGGAGAAGATCATCCACAACGCATGGCGTTCGGCCGAGCCGGGTATATTATTCTGGGACACCATCACACGCGAATCAGTGCCCGATTGCTATGCCGACCTGGGGTTTAAGACCCTAGCAACCAATCCATGTGGCGAAATTCCCCTCTGCCCGTACGACAGCTGCCGCCTTATTGCCATCAATCTGCTTGGATATGTCGAAAATGCATTTACTGAACAAGCAATCTTCAACGCTGAACTTTTCGCAAAACACGCTCAGGTTGCCTTGCGCATCATGGATGATATCATTGACCTGGAAACAGAAAAAATAGAAAGCATACTGAACAAAATTAAGTCGGACCCAGAGGCAGAAGAAACGAAACGGATCGAACGAAAACTGTGGGAAAAAATCCGGGAAAAAACCCTGCAAGGCAGACGCACCGGCATCGGCATCACTGCCGAAGGTGACATGCTGGCCGCTTTGGGTATGCGCTATGGCTCGGATCAGGCCATCAACTTTTCGGTCGAAGTACACAAGATGCTTGCCATCGAAGTTTATCGCTCATCTGTCAATCTAGCCAGAGAAAGAGGGCCATTCCCCATCTTCGACATTAAGCGCGAGCAAAAAAATCCTTTTATCAACCGTATCAAAGAAGCTGCTCCTGATGTTTATGAGGAATTGGTAAAATACGGACGTCGTAATATCGCCATGCTTACCATTGCCCCTACCGGTAGCGTCAGTATCTGCACTCAAACCACTTCAGGAATTGAGCCTGTATTCCTGATATCATATAGACGACGAAGAAAAGTAAACCCCAACGATAAAAATGTAAATGTGACTTTTGTGGATGAGGTGGGTGATTCATGGGAAGAATACAATGTTTTCCATCCCAGGTTTGTTGACTGGCTCAAGGTTAAAGGTTACGATATCAAAGAAACAAAAAGCTACAACGACGAGATGCTACAGCAGGTCATCGCACAGTCGCCCTATTATAAGGCTACCTCGAATGATATTGACTGGGTATGCAAGGTTCGCATGCAGGGAGCCATTCAAAAATGGGTGGACCATTCCATCAGCGTTACCGTAAATCTGCCGAGGGAGGTAAGCGAGGATGTGGTAAAGGAAGTGTACAAAACTGCATGGGAGGTTGGTTGTAAAGGCATGACCATTTATCGCGAAGGTTCCCGCTCGGGGGTGCTGATCAGCAACGACAAGAATAAAGAAGACATTAGTAAATTTCAGGAAACCAAGGCTCCGCCAAGGCCCCGGACACTGGAAGCCGATGTGGTTCGTTTCCAGAACGATCATGAAAAATGGATGGCTGTTATTGGCAGCCTCAATGGCAGGCCTTACGAAATATTCACCGGAAAGGCCGAAGGATTCTACCTGCCAGCATGGGTTTCCAAAGGGTGGGTTATAAAAAACAAGCTGGAAAACAAAACCACACGCTACGATTTTCAGTTCGAAGATAAGGATGGATATAACGTTACTGTAGAAGGATTATCACGATCGTTTGACCCTGTGTTTTGGAACTATGCCAAACTCATCAGCGGCATCCTGCGCCATGGCATGCCCCTGCAATATGTAGTACATCTGGTTGATAAACTGACCCTTGACCATGATAATATCAACACATGGAAGAATGGTGTAGTGAGGGCTTTGAAAAAGTATGTCCCCGACGGCACTATTGCAGGCCTCCGCGAATGCCCCGAATGCGGAGAAGCCGGAGGGCTTGTTTACAAGGAAGGCTGCATCTCGTGTGCCAAATGCGGCTATTCAAAATGTGGCTAAATTTGCATATTTAGATAACCTCTTAAGCCACCATTGAAAACAATTCGATGGTGGTTTTGGGTTTAAAACCGCAGCTTATGATAATCGAAAGTCTGGTTATTGCGAAAGAAATTGATTTTTTCGGCCAGAACCAGGAATACCTTCATGTCGTTTTCAGTAAACCATTGTATCGCTGCAGGCTGTTTATTGCATAGGTCGGCAAAAAGAACCAGGAAATCGCATTTGTTTCTGATCAGCCATTGGCGGGCCTCCTCTTTATGATCAATGGCATAGACGAGGGCGGCCAGCTCAGGATAGCCGTTTTTGAGCAACCATTGCAGGGCTTTTTCACTGCCGCGAAGGGAACTTGACAATGCGGCCAACTCGGGATAGCCGTTATGTAGCAGCCAGTTGAACAACTGAGTGTTGCCCGAAAAGGTTTCGCCAAACGCAACCAATATTTTTACCGGATAATTGTGCATGGTGCTTGTCAGTTATATACCTCGGTAGCAATGCCAAGTGCATTTACCCGGGTGGCAATGGCCTCCAGCTCGGCACGGCTTAGCTTTTCAAGGCCCTTTTCGGAGGTGGCACGGTCAATGGTATAAATCATCACCTTGCGAGGAGCAATTTCATGAATATATTTCAGCCAGTTCACAAGATTCTCTTCGGATGCAGTATTTACGTAACGACCGTGAAGAGTCCCTTTCAAAAATAAACCCTGAATGATCAGGTTTCCTCGAAAAAGTTTCAGGTTCTCAACAATATCCGGCAATGCGATGCGAACCAATGGTCTGTTGATCAGTCTGTAGTATTCTTCGGTGCCGGCATCGAGTTTCAACACATTGTTGTCTGCCTGTAAAAGCGCTTCGCGGACAGCTGCATCGTACAGCCTTGTGGAATTCGACAAAACAGTGATCAAAGCTTTTGGAAAAATCCGATTGCGAATTTCCACAGTATCAGCGATGATCGCCGAAAAATCGGGATGCAAGGTAGGTTCTCCATTGCCGGCAAAGGTTATGTTGCCAGGATGTATGCCTTGCTCTTGAAGTTCGGCAAACTTTGTTTGTACGTGATAACGTATTATTTCCCGATCATAAAAACCATCTCCTACATGGCCATTTCCCTTACCTGTTAATCCACATTCGCAATAGATGCAGTTGAATGTGCACACTTTGCGGTCAGTCGGAAGCAGGTTGATCCCCAACGATATTCCAAAACGCCGGCTGCGTACCGGGCCAAAAACAATATTCTGGAATAAGAAACCCGCCATAGCAATTTTTTCACAAAGATACGATTAGTCTTTTTACTACTTTTGGCTCCACATGACTACCAAGACAACCCTCGACGAAATCAAGCTGCCCATAGCTGCCCACTTGGTTGAATTTGAGAAATCATTCAGCAATGTGATGAAGAGCAGGGTACCACTGCTCGATATTATACTGCGCTATATGTATCGTCAAAAGGGGAAACAGTTGCGACCGATCTTTGTGTTTCTATCTGCCGGAGTGTTCGGAATCATCAATGAGCGGACTCAGCGTGCTGCCGCACTTATCGAATTGTTACACACTGCCACGCTGGTACACGACGATGTAGTGGACGACTCGCACAAACGCCGTGGTTTTTTTTCAATCAATGCCCTGTGGAAGAACAAGATAGCAGTGTTGGCGGGCGATTATTTGCTGTCGAAAGGTTTATTACTTTCGCTCGATAACGATGATTTTGATCTCCTCAGAATCGTATCGGAAGCCACCCGCGAAATGAGCGAAGGCGAGTTGTTGCAGATAGAAAAAGCACGCCGCCTCGACATCAGCGAAGAGGTTTACTTTGAGATAATCCGCAAAAAAACAGCATCGCTCATAGCGTCCTGTTGTAAGGCCGGCTCAGCGTCGGTGGGCGCCGATGCCCAAATGCAGGATCGCATGTACCGTTTTGGCGAAAACGTGGGTATCGCTTTTCAAATCAAGGACGATTTGTTCGATTACCAGGCCAACAACAAAACCGGCAAACCCAGCGCCTCCGACATCAAGGAAAAAAAGATGACACTGCCGTTGATCTATACACTCAACAATTCGGATTACACGACAAAAACCCGTCTAAAAAGCATAGTGAAATACCACAGCACTAATGCCGCAAAAGTAAGCGAGGTGATAGAAACAGTAGAGAAAGCAGGTGGTATTGAATATGCCGGCAAACGAATGATCGAATACCGCGACAAAGCCCTCGAAATTCTTGCTTCTTTCCATCCCAGCAGCGCAACACAAGCCCTTGAAAAGCTGGTTTACTTTACGATTGACCGCGAGAAGTAATCTCACCCTCATCCGTATGATGGACGAAAGTCAGCTCTTGGCATAAGTTGACCAGGATAGCCTTACAATGTGCTATTGATTTATGTCTGATGTATAGCTCATTTCAATGTATAAAATGCTCCTGCACCTTTTTTGTCCGCTTGGTTTTTCATCATTTGAGCCAAATGAGCCAATCAAAGTATAACTCGTACCTGCACCAATATCTCCGGTTCTTTTTAAAATATTAAACTTTTCAACTAATTCTGTCAACTCTCTTGTAGCGGTTGCTTTTGAAACATCGTTCAATGTCTGGTAATAACTATTTGTAATTTTTCCTTTGTCTTTTGCATTCTGCCCCATTATTGCCCCATTTGCCTCATTATTGCCCTATTAAGTTCATAATAAATACCAGCACCCCGAAAGCCAATCTTATTTAAGAGCTTAAACTTTTCAACTAGCTCAGATAATTCATTAGTGGCCGTTCTTTTAGATACCAAATTTATCTCTTGATATGCTTTATTATCAATAGTTCCTTTTTCGTTAGTAAAAACAATAGACTTTACCTGCCTTTCATTTAAACCCAAATCGCTTAAATATTTTTCATTATAAATATCTTTTCTAAACTCCACAAAAAAGCCCAACATATCGTAAAAGTAAGTCGGTAGCGGAAGTCCCGCTAACTCACATTCTTTCATCATTTTCAATGTTCCACGCCCCCACGATTCAATATAACCGCTTCTGAAAAGGGCGTTTGCAATATCTGGATTGTATGCTTTCGATGGATGCTTGGTCATTAGGTTTTCAATCGTCCAGTTTTCTGGCAATTGACCTTCATTCCAAAAAATTATTTTGCCGCTGTAAACGCTAATTTGAATGGGAACACCACCCGAATAATCTTAATGTGCAATGGCATTACGCATTCATTTTTTTTTACTTCAATTTCTTTTTTTCTTTTGCTGGTGGCAAAAAATTTTCTCCAGTTACTACTTTTTTACCAGTTTGTATTTCCAATTGTACTCGGGCATCTTTAGCTATTTTACCTCCTTTCTTGCCAGCTTTTGCATTTTCTTGTAAGCCTTTTGCTTCATCTGTCTCTGCAATTTGCCGAGTAGATAATTCGGCCAACGCTGTAAAAATTAATTCGGCCTCACTCATGTGGTCTCGTAGGTTTTGTGATTTTAATCCTTTTAAATCTTTGTGTTTCTTTACCGTTAAGCCTGTCCATTCCTGATGAATAATATTAGTGAGCAATGCAAACTCATCAGCTTTTTCTACACCACTTTCTTTCCAATAATCGGTCAATTTATTTCTGGTTTCCTGCCCGGTCATTCGTTGTTGAATCCATTTTTCAGAACGCCCTATCTTTTGCCAGTTTTCTCTTGCCCTATCTATGCTTTGGCTTGGGTCGGATATTTCTTTCATGCGCTCATAACCCACTTTTGCCAGCCATTGTTTAAATGGTTCTGCCTTTGGGGAAGGAATGGATTGAATTATTCGAAGTAAGGTTTTCGTATCAGCAACATCTGTTTCTCGCATTTTTCCATCGTCAGCTACCATTTTCAACTGTCCCAAAAATTGGGACAGTTCACTTCCTTCTGCTAATAGCTTAACCTTTAAAGCACTCCAATACTTTCTTGGTCGTGGGCTATCGGTTAAAATTTCAATTACGTCTATTACCGAAAAATACCATTGTTCTTTTTCGTTATCCCAATGGGTACGAACCTTTTTAGTTTCAAATAATTTTATATCGCTCATAGTATTTGTTATAATTTTTCCTCAATTAATTTTTGTTCCTCTGCTGTTATTTCGTAAAGCTTATACACCAACTCGTCAATTTCCTTCTCATATTCGCTGCTGTCGTTGCCTTGTTGCTTGGCTTCAAGACTTTTGCCAACTTACTTTTTTAGTTTTTTTATTGCCTCATCAAAATCCGATTCTATTAATTTATCCTGACTAATCCGGTATTTTTCAAATTCATTTTCAGCAAGTGCCAATGCAACTTCGTGTGAAACTTTGCCTTGATGTTTCAAAATAGCTTCCTCGTTAAACTGTAAAAACGCATCTAATTTTAACACCCAATCTTTCATATACATTACTACCCCTTTTCGGGCTTGGTTTTCAGCAAAGTCAATATACATGGAAACAATTCTGTTTAATCCGTTCAATTCTTTTTCGTTCAAATAATTTTTTGCAATGCCCACATCTGTTTTTCTGATACTTCCTTTCGATGCATTTTTCCAGGTGGTTAAGCCCATATTTTCTTTTGAGCTGTCAACTCTTGCTGCAATAAGTTCGGCTGCCGTTTGTCCTGTTATTGCCCAATGCAGTTTATTTTGAACCGTTGCAAAAAACTCTTTTGTTGACTGTGACTCCACATTATAATCGGCGCTGCATTGTGAATAAATATCTGTTATTTTTTGATAGAATCTTCTTTCGCTGCTGCGTATATCACGGATACGGGCAAGCTGTTCTTCAAAATAATCTTTGCCAAAAATGTTGTTCGGGTTTTTCAGCCGTTCATCATCCATTGTAAAACCTTTGATGATGTATTCCTTTAACCGTTCGGTAGCCCAAATACGAAATGCTGTTGCCTGACTGCTGCTGACACGATAGCCAACAGAAATGATTGCATCAAGATTGTAGCATTTAACTTTTGTTTCTTGCGTTTTTCCTTCTATCGCACCGTGTTGAGTGGTATGTTCCAAAATAGAACTAACCACTTCTTCTTTCAATTCTCCTGTTTCAAAAATGTTTTTCAGGTGTTTGGTAACGGCTGGTCTTTGCACTCCGAATAAATCAGCAATTTTTTGTTGTGTAAGCCAGATGGTTTCGTTTTGTAAATAGATTTCTATCTTCACTTTACCGTTAGGGGTGGTGTAAAGTAATATTTCGTTGAAGCCCTCTTTGGGAGGTATTTGTTTTTTTTTCATTGCTTATTTTATTCCTTCTACAATTCTAATTTCATCCTCTGTCAAATCATAAAGTTTATAAACCAAATCGTCAATTTGTTTTTCAAAGTCCGTGCTGTCGTTGCCTTGTTGTTTAGCTTCAAGGATTTTGTCAACTAAGGCTATGAATGGTCGTTGCTCCATTTTTGAAATGTTTTTGATTGGTATTTGATTTAGAACATTAGAAGAATATGAATAGTAACCACCTGCTTTAAGAGATGCTCGACTTTGAATGAAAAATTTGGTAGTAGTTGAATTTAAAATAGCTAAAACATACTTCAAGTTTATTTCATCATTTGTAATCGTTATTGCAAATACTCTAGCACAGCTAAAACCTGCTTTTGAACTGTCGATACAAAATTTATGACCCTTTACTTCACCTGGTGAAACTATTTTAATTTGATTGTAAATATTTTTTTGACCAAACCTTGTTAATGAAAACCAACCTTCTTTATCCTCAAATGATTTTCGACTGTCCTGTCTCTTTAGCAGTTCTGCTTTGTTTTTTAATAAATAATCATAGGCAATAGGAAAATGAGTTTTTAGTTCTACCTCCTTCAATAGTATTGTCTTGCCATTTTCAAATTTATATGGATAAATTACGTATTTGGTAGGGTTATTACAATAAAATTTAGAACAGTCATTGGCTCGTATTACAGGTAGAACAATATCTTTTTCAAACCCATATTTTTCAATCTCCTTTTCATCAAACATTAAAATTTTATCAAGTCCTGTAAATAGACCAGCCCAAGATTTACCAAAATCATTTAATGTGGGCAATAGTTTAAGTTTGTCAATCAGCTCAATATTGTCCTTCGATGCTAAAACCCAATTATCATTAGTCAGTTTAGAAATTTCAATAACTTCAGTATTGTATTTTGCTTCTTTGGCTTCTTCAAGGGTATTAACTTTATAGTATTCAAAATCCTTTGGTTTTTCTTTTTGAAATAAAAATATGCTTACATAGGTTAAAGCTGCTTCAAAAACTGGCAAATCACCAAAATCAATCATCTTCAAAACTCGATATTCATCTTTCAAAAATTTTCTAATTGAAGCACCATATTCAGTTGTAAGAAATTGGTTTGAAGTAATAAATGTTGTGAACCCTTTCTGTTTAGTTATTCGTTTAGAAAGTTCAATAAACATAATTGAAATATCTGTTCGTTTTAAAGCAACTTGGAAATTAGTTTTGTAAAAATCAATTAATTGATATTCTAATTCTTGAACTCTTATGTAAGGTGGATTTCCAATAATTAAATCAAAACCCTCAAACTCTCCGTCATTACTCATTACTTCGGGAAATTCAAACCTCCATTCAAAGGCGTTTTTGTAAATGGCATTACTTTTTATTTCGTTAATTTCTTTAGCCAGTTTATTGATGTCGGCTTCCAATTTTTCTTTTTTTTCTCTTTCTTTTTTAACACCGCCCTTAATAACATCCACGTGAATAGGTGAATTTTGAACGGTTAACAAAAGGAATAGTTCTTCACTGAGTTTTTTTAGGCGTATTTTTTTGGGGTCGTTGTAACTTATTTCAGTTCTGAAATCGTTTTTAATGGTGTTAATAATTTGC
>JAUXXY010000043.1 GCA_030684735.1 Bacteroidales bacterium
ATGAGTCGTATGGATATAAGAAAGGCAACCTGCCTGTTACCGAAGACCTTTGCTCAAGGGTAATATCGTTACCAATGCATACCGAGTTAGACGAAGATCAGTTGAATTATATCACCTGTGCTGTTCTTGAATTTATTAATGCGTAAACGGATGGAAAAGGAATATTTTGCCCACGAAACCGCTGTGATTGAAGAAGGCTGTAAGATTGGAAGAGGAAGCAAAATCTGGCATTTCAGCCATATCATGCCCAACTGTGTGATCGGCGAGAATTGCAACATCGGCCAAAACGTGGTGGTGTCGCCCGGGGTGGTGCTGGGCAACAATGTTAAGATTCAAAACAATGTAAGCCTCTATACCGGTGTTATTTGCGAAGATGATGTTTTTCTCGGTCCTTCGATGGTTTTCACAAATGTTGTGAACCCACGGAGTGCACTTGTAAGGCGAGGTGAATACGTTGAAACTGTTGTAAAACGAGGTGCTTCTATCGGTGCCAATGCTACCATTGTTTGCGGACACAATATCGGCGAGTTTGCTTTTATTGGTGCAGGTGCTGTTGTGACAAAAGAAGTACTTCCTTATGCACTCGTGCTGGGTAATCCCGCCAGGCATGTGGGCTGGATGAGTGAATATGGCCATCGCCTGCATTTTAATAACGAAGGTTTCGCCGTGTGTTCCGAAAGCCACGAAAAGTATATGCTGAAAGATAACAGAGTAAGGAAGATTTAGGAAGGGTCAAAGTTCGAGGTTCGAGGTTCAAGGTTCGATTGCATTCGAAATTCTTAATTCAATTGTTCTAATGTTCTAATGTTCAGTATTTAAATCCATTAGGCCTTATACTATATATACATGAAAATTCTTGTCGCAGGAGGAACAGGTTACATTGGCTCGCATAAGGTGGTGGAGTTGATGCAGCAAGGCTACGAAGTAGTTATTGTAGATAATCTCTGTAATTCGTATGCCGGAGTAGTTGATTCCATCGCCCAAATCACAGGCAAGAGACCTGATTTTCTGGAATTAGATCTGGCTGATGCTGATGCGACTGAATGTTTTTTCAATCATTACACCGGTATTAACGCGGCCATACACTTTGCAGCACACAAAGCTGTGGGCGAATCTGTTGCAAAGCCATTGATGTATTACCGCAACAACCTCTACTCTCTCATCAACCTGATCAAGAACATGGAAAAGCAGGGCGCCGGGAATCTTGTTTTCTCTTCATCGTGCACTGTTTACGGACAACCAGATGAATTGCCGGTATCGGAACAATCACTAATCAAACCGGCCTGGTCGCCTTATGGCAACACCAAGCAGGTTTCGGAGGAAATCATCCATGATGTTTGCATCGCCACCAAACTCAAAGCAATTGCCCTGCGTTACTTCAATCCAATAGGTGCGCATGCTTCGGCATTGATCGGCGAATATCCTATTGGTGTTCCGAATAACCTGATGCCTTTTATTACACAAACGGCTATTGGAAAACGGGAAGTATTAAGTGTTTTTGGCGATGATTATCCGACTCCTGATGGTACTGCGATCCGCGACTATATTCATGTGGTGGACCTGGCCAAAGCGCACGTTGTAGCAGTGAAACGGATGTTGAGCAACCAATGCAAATCAAATTTTGAAGTTTTTAACCTTGGAACCGGCAGCGGCTATTCGGTGTTGGAAGTGCTGCGCTCGTTTGAAAAAGTTAGCGGGATTAAGATAAATTTCAAAATCGTAGCCCGCCGTGCAGGAGATATAGAACAAGTATGGGCCGACACATCCTTTGCCAACCGTGAATTGGGCTGGAAGGCAGCTCTTGGCCTGGATGAAATGACACACTCAGCCTGGGAATGGGAGAAAGCGCTGAGAAACATTGAACTCAAAACTCAATGATTGGTTTAAGTGCCCCATATTGTATTCTTGATATTCGTCAGTCTAAAGATGTAACAAAATAATTCACAATCTATTACAACAAGTTTCGTATGAAAGATTATCAAAAATACATTCTTATCACCGGCGGTGCGGGTTTTATCGGTTCGCACGTGGTCAGGCTATTCGTGAACAAGTATCCCGGATATTTAATTTACAACCTCGATAAGCTGACCTATGCCGGCAACCTGGCTAATCTCAGGGATATTGAAGCAAAGCCCAATTACCGGTTCATCAAAGCCGATATTGTGGATGGCGAATATATGGTGAAGTTATTTGCCGAGCACCGTTTCGATGCGGTTATCCACCTGGCAGCCGAATCGCATGTTGACCGCTCCATCGCCAGCCCCATGGAGTTCATCATGGCCAACATTGTAGGAACCGTAAACCTGCTCAATACTGCCAAGTTTAGTTGGCAGGATAGTTTTACTGAGAAACTCTTTTATCATATCTCCACCGATGAGGTATATGGTTCGTTGGGCGAAGAAGGTTTCTTTACCGAAGAAACGCCCTACGATCCGCACAGCCCCTATTCTGCTTCCAAGGCCAGCAGCGACCACCTTGTAAGGGCCTATCACGATACCTATGGTTTGCCTGTGCTTATATCCAACTGCTCTAACAATTATGGCCCTAACCAGTTCCCGGAAAAACTGATACCGCTTTTTATCAATAATATACACCACAGCAAACCGTTGCCGGTTTATGGCAAGGGCGAAAATGTACGCGACTGGCTTTATGTGATAGATCATGCCCAAGCAATAGATACCATTTTTCACAAAGGGCTTGTGGGTGAAACATATAACATTGGCGGTAACAACGAATGGAAAAACATTGATCTGATAAAGGTTATTTGTGAAGTTATGGACGATAAACTGGGGCGCCCGCAAGGCACATCAGAAAAGTTGATCACCTATGTAAAAGACCGCCCCGGCCACGACCTGCGCTATGCTATTGACTCGGGTAAACTGCAACGAGAATTGGGATGGACACCCTCGCTCCAGTTTGAAGAAGGCATCAGGATTACGGTTGACTGGTACCTGAATAACCAACAATGGTTGGATGAAGTAACTTCGGGTGATTACCTGAAATATTATGAAGAGATGTATTTAAAGCGATAATCCAATCTGGTAAATTAGAAAAATTAAAATTCATGGAATGCTCAAAGAATATTTAAATCTTCTTCAAAAAGCTATTAACCAAGGTGATGCAAGAGAAGAAAGCTACTACACACACCTTGATTGGTTAATTCGGAATTTTGCAGACGATAACAACATCAAAACGGTTGAAATCACCATTCTTCCAAAAAAAACGGAAGCCGGTAACCCCGATTTCCGGGTTTGGGATGGAAGCAACCACATTACCGGATATATAGAAGCCAAAGATCCGTCGGTAACTAATCTTGACTGGATTGCAGAATCTGATCAACTTAAGCGATACAGAAATACATTTCCAAATGTAATCTTGACAAATTTTTACGAATTCAGGCTTTATCGTGATGGAGAACTGATAAAAAAAACCTCGATAGGGCGATCCTCAATTGCAAGGAAGCTGAAAACAGCCCCACCTGTTGAGAACGAAATCGGGTTTAATGATTTATTGAATACCTTCTTTTCATTTTCATTACCCCAAGTGCGCAATTCAAAATCATTGGCACTTGAGCTGGCTAAAAGAACAAGGTTTTTGAGGGACGAAGTGGTTAGCATTGAGCTGGCAGAAGAAGGTAGATCAGGGAAAAAGGCGATTCTGGGATTTTACGAAGCATTTAAGAAGTACCTGATCGGGACCCTCACCGAGCAATCGTTCGCCGATTTGTATTCGCAAACCATTACCTACGGTCTCTTTGCGGCCAGAACTCGTTCCGACAATTCGTTTAACCGTGAGCTGGCTTTCAGGCACATTCCTCATACTATCGGTATTCTCCGTGATGTATTCCGGTTTATATCGCTCGAAGATCCGCCAAAGCCATTACAAATAATAGTGGATGATATTGCCGAAGTGCTCAGCGTAGCTGATGTAAATAAAATTCTGCAGGATTATTATCGTGAGGGAAAAGGACAAGACCCGATTCTTCATTTCTACGAAACTTTTCTTACAGCTTACGACCCCACAATTAGAGATAAACGTGGTGTTTATTATACTCCCGAACCTGTTGTGGGATATATCGTTCGTTCAATAAATCAAATCTTAAAAACCCACTTTGACTTATCGGATGGACTGGCAAGTGAAGAAGTTACTTTACTTGACCCTGCCGGCGGAACGCTCACTTTTCCTGCCGAAGCAATTAAGGTTGCAGTAAAAGAATATACTGATAAATATGGTACGGGCGGTAAAACGAAGCTGATTAAAAACCACATACTCCAAAATTTTTATGCTTTTGAACTGATGATGGCACCTTATGCTATCGGACATCTGAAAATGAGTTTCCTGCTGGAAGAATTAGGCTATAGCATAGGCGATGATGAACGTTTCAAACTTTATCTTACCAATACCCGTGAGATGGAAGATTTGGAGCAGATTCAAATCCCGGGATTAAGCTCATTAAGCGAAGAAAGCCATTTGGCAGGTAAAGTAAAAAAGGAACAGCCGGTGTTGGTTATTTTGGGTAATCCGCCATATAGTGGTATATCCTCGAATATAAATACCTGGACTGAAAAACTTCTAAAGCAATGCGTTGATGGGGCAACAAGCTATTATGAAGTTGATGGCAACCCTTTGGGTGAAAAGAAACTTTGGTTACAGGACGATTATGTAAAATTTCTTCGTTTTGCCCAATGGAAAATACATAAGGCAGGCTCCGGAGTTGTTGGAATGATTACCAACCATAGCTATCTCGACAATCCCACTTTCAGAGGTATGCGCCAAAGTTTGATGAACACCTTCAACGAGATTTATATTCTCGACCTGCATGGAAACAGCCTTAAAAAGGAAACCTGCCCAGATGGAAGTAAGGACGAAAATGTATTTGATATACGGCAGGGAACAGCAATTGCACTATTCGTGAAGCAAAAGAATAGAAAAGGTTGCAAGGTTTACCATGCTGACCAGTATGGTTTACGTGAAGTAAAATACGACTGGTTGAATTCTAATGATTTCAAGCAGGAAAATTATGATAATATATCACCTGAAAGCCCTTGGTACTTCTTTATTCCACGTGATACGGATAAGATAAAAAGTTATCTCGAATGGAAAGCCATAAATAAAATATTTCCGGTTAATGTTACCGGCATTGTAACTGCAAGGGATGGATTAGCTATTGATTTTACCGAAAACTCATTGCGTACAAAAATAATGATGTTTAGAAACAAGAATGTTGACGACCATACCATAGAGCAAGCATATAATGTTAATGACAATTACCAATGGAAAATTGCCGAGCAAAGAGAAGCGTTTAGAAAAGTGGCTGATTGGGAAAATTATTTTAAGGAAATACTTTACCGTCCATTTGACATAAGGCACATTTACTATCAGGAAAATATTGTTTTTAGGACAAGGAAAGAAGTGATGCGCCACATGCTGGAAAAAGAAAAGAATCTTTCCATCTGCTTTATGCGTCAATTTTCAGGGGATATGGATTATACCCATTTTCTTGTTTCAAATTACATAGTTGATAACCGAACGTTTTTTAGTTCAAAAGGTATTATTCAGCAGGCACCTCTTTATCTATACAAAGAGAAAATTTCCCAAAAGTCTCGTTTCCAATCCATGATGCTTTTTGAACCCGAAGCAGAATACAAAGCCAAAACCCCAAATATTAATACAGCTCTCTATGAAAAGCTAAATAATGCTTATCAAAAGCAACTCACACCCGAAGAAATCCTTTATTATATCTATGCAGTTTTTTATAGCAATATTTACCGCCAGAAGTATGCTGAGTTCTTAAAGATTGATTTTCCGCGGGTGCCATTTACAGCCAACTACCAGACATTTATACAAATGGCGGCCTTTGGTGAAGAATTAGTTAATCTCCATCTGTTAAAGGATTCTGCTATTCACTCTTTAGTTTCAAAATACCAGGGAGAAGGCTCTAACAACAAGGTTGAAAAAGTAGTTTACAACGAGCATGAACAACGTGTGTACATTAACCAGGGCAAATATTTTGAAAACATTAGCCCAGAAGTGTGGAATTACAGAATTGGCGGATACCAGGTGCTGAAAAAATATCTTGACGACAGGAAAAAAGCCGGCAAGGATATTGGCGACGAAACGCATTACAGCAAAATAGTAACAGCTATATCAAAAACAATTCAGTTGCAGGCCATGATTGACCATATCTACCCTGAGCTTGAAAAAGAGTTGTTAGAGTTTTAATATGAAGGGGCGATAGTATGCCAATCATTGAAAACCTGTGGCTTTAGGGAAATTGTTGAACTACACCCTATGAGTTCAAACGATTGGGCAGAACTATTTTAACGGAGCTGCGCACCAAGTTCTTTTTCGAAAGCACCCAGTAATCGGTACATGATGCCTTCAATATCTTCGTCTTTAAGTGTTTTCGTATCATCCCGCAGAATGAAACTCACCGCATAGGATTTTTTCCCTTTCTCGATGCGGTCGCCTTCATACACATCAAACAAATTAATGTTTCTCAGTAATTCAGCCTCAGTTTTCCGTGCAATCCTTACAATGGCGTCGAAAGTGGTGGCAGTGTTGACCAACAAGGAAAGGTCGCGCCGCACCTCCGGATATTTTGGCAGGGCTTTATAGGTCAGTGCGTTGCGCCCTGATACAAGTGTTATGCACAAATCCCAGTTAATGTCGGCATAAAAAACATCTTGCTTGATGTCAAATTTTCTTGCGATATCATGTTTCAACTTTCCCAACTCAGACACCACTTGACCGTTGGCTTGGTAGGTAAGCGCGTATTCAAAAATCCCGGGGTTCACTTCGGCGATGCTGTTCACAGCATTTTCGATACCAAGGCGTTCAAATATTTTCGCTACAATGGCCTTAAGGCTAAAAAAGTCAGCTCTGTCATCAGCATGCCGCCATGATTCAGGCTGTTTGAGCCCGGTCACGAAAATTCCTAATCGCCAATGCTCGTTGTATCCCTCTACCTGATCGTCATTGGCCTTAACCGATGGATCACGAAAATATACCTTCCCAAACTCGTAAAATTTCAGGTCGTTATTTTTCCGGTTCATGTTGAATACAATGGCCTCACAACCTCCTATGAGAAGCGTTTGCCGCATCACATCCAGATCGCGGCTGATGGGATTAAGAATGGTAACAAACTTATCGGGCAGTAGAAATGGAAAATCCTGTGCATAGGCAGATTTTGATAACGAATTGCACATGATTTCATAGAAGGCATTATGTGTCAGAAAGTCCGAAACATGATTGCGCAGTGCATGGCGGTCAGGCTTTTCGGAAATCGAAATGGAAGAACGTAAAGGTTGATCAATTTCGATGTTGTTGTAACCATAGATGCGTAGTATCTCTTCAATGATATCAACTTCGCGATACACATCGGGCTTTAAAGGCGGCACAGCGGCCACGAATCCTTGCTCGTTGTGCCGGATAATTTCAATACCAAGCCAGGGCAACATGTTGAGGATGATATTTGTATCAATCCGTTTACCAATGAGTCTTTTAACATTTTCATAAGTCACTTCCACCAGGCGATGATCAATGGGTTTGGGATACACATCTGCAATTTTCGACGATATGCTTCCGCCTGCAATTTCACGTATCAGCATAGCTGCGCGCTTCAGTGCAAACACTGTGATATTAGGATCGGTGCCGCGCTCAAAACGGAACGAGGCATCGGTTTTCAGGCCATGATGCTTTGATGTTTTACGAATCGAAACGGGATTGAAATATGCACTTTCAAGAAAAATACTGGTTGTTTGTTCGCTCACTCCCGAACCTTGGCCGCCAAATACGCCGCCGATACACATACCCTCAAGAGCGTCGCAAACCATAAGGTTATCGGCTGTGAGGATTCTTTCAATCCCATCAAGGGTATTGAACGGAGTACCCTCTGGCAATGTACGCACCACAACTTTCTGCCCTTTGATCTTTTCTGCATCAAAGGCATGCAAAGGTTGCCCAAGCTCGAGCAATACAAAGTTGGTGATATCCACGATGTTATTGATGGGCCTAACACCCGAAGCTTTCAGAAAACTCTCTAACCAAAGCGGTGACGCCGCTACCTTGATGCTACTGATGGTAATTCCCGAATAACGCGGGCAGGCGTCAGCGTCCATAACTTCGACCGGTATAGGTAAATCAGTATTATCTATGCTAAAACCAGAGATATCAGGCAATTGAAGTTTTGCGTGTTTGTGTGGCTCACTAACATGCAAGGTATTCCATGCAGCGATTAGGTCGCGGGCAACCCCAATGTATGAGGCTGCGTCTGCGCGATTGGGAGTTAGCCCGATTTCGAGCACAACATCATTGCTTATGTTGAAAAGTCCAGCGGCTGGCATTCCTGGCTTTACACTGCTATCGAGGACCATGATGCCATCGTGCGAAGTACCCAGCCCAAGCTCGTCCTCGGCACATATCATCCCTTCGGATACTTTGCCACGGATTTTTGTTTTGTTTATGATGAGTTGATTTTCGCCCATATAAAGTGTGGTTCCCACAGTTGCCACCAACACTTTTTGGCCGGCACGCACGTTGGGTGCGCCGCATACAATATTTAATGGTTCAGCACTGCCTATGTCAACCGTAGTAAGGCTGAGTTTGTCTGTAGCGTGATCTTTCACACACGTGCGCACTTCGCCAACCACTACTCCTTTCAGGCTTCCTTTTACAGTTTCAAAAACTTCCGTCCCTTCAACTTCAAGGCCACAGTTGGAGAGGATTTGGGCAATTTGTTCGGGTGTTGTTTCTATTCCGGTGTATTTCCTAAGCCAATTACACGATATCTTCATGCGGAAACAAATTATGATTTGCTAAATAAAGAGCACAAAAGTAAGGATTAAGGTGAAAAGCGGCTTTAAAAATGCAAGGAAAACTGCTGGTTTTGACTGCTTCTCAGGAAATACGCCCCCATCGCAAATGCTGTTGTGCGTTTTGTTGAAGGTAACTGACAATGGGTTGGTTTGCTTCGCTTCTGAGTTCCGGGTCATTTGCCAGCATTTCTTCTATCACTTTTCGGGCTGCCTCCAGTATTTTTCCGTCTTTCGACAGGTCAACTAACCTGAAATCAACTTCGCCGCTTTGTTTGGTACCGTGTATCTCTCCTGGTCCGCGAAGCTGCAGATCAACATTGGCGATTTCAAACCCATCGTTCGTTTGAACCATGGTGGCAAGGCGTTTTCGGGCATCGCCCGAAAGCTCTACCTTGCTCATAAGGATGCAATAACTCTGTTCAGCTCCACGGCCCACACGTCCGCGCAACTGATGCAACTGCGACAATCCAAACCTTTCGGCACTTTCGATTACCATAACGGAGGCATTCGGCACATCAACACCCACCTCAATCACCGTTGTGGCCACCATAATTTGTGTTTCGCCTTTTACAAAGCGCTGCATCTCATAATCCTTATCGGCCGGCCTCATCTGTCCGTGAACGATGCTTACAGCATAGTGTGGCAGGGGAAATTCACGAACGATACTCTCATACCCGTCCATCAGGTCTTTCAGGTCGAGGGTTTCCGATTCGTTGATCAATGGATAAACCACGTAAACTTGTCGCCCTTGGCTGATTTGCTCTTTGATGAATCCAAACACCCTGAGGCGATGGGTATCGTAATAATGTATAGTTTTCACCGGTCTTCGTCCGGGCGGCAACTCATCAATTACCGAATGATCCAGGTCACCGTAAAGGGTCATGGCCAAGGTGCGCGGAATGGGGGTTGCGGTCATTACCAATACATGAGGCAAGATTGTGCTTTTCTGCCAAAGCTTGGCGCGTTGCTCCACTCCAAAACGATGTTGCTCATCAATAATAGCAAGTCCAAGGTTTTTAAATTTCACACTCTCTTCAATCAGGGCATGGGTTCCGATTAACAGGTTAAGTGTGCCTTCGAGCAACCTGGAATGAATTTCCTGCCTGTTGGCATTTTTAGTTGAACCTGTAAGGAGTTCAATGCTGATGTCCATGCCGTTGAGCATGCGCAAAAGTGTTTCATAATGTTGGCTGGCAAGAATTTCGGTGGGAGCCATCAAACAGGCTTGGTAGCCATTATCAATTGCCATGAGTGCTGTCATCAGTGCAACTACTGTTTTTCCGCATCCCACATCGCCTTGCAACAGCCTGTTCATCTGTTTGCCCGACCTGGTATCGGTACGAATTTCGCGTAATACTTTTTTTTGGGCACCAGTGAGTTCAAAAGGAAGATATTCGTGGTAAAACGCCTTAAAATATTTACCGATATTGGTGTAAACAAGCCCATTTATACTGGTTTTCCTGTGCTGCCGGTTCTGGAGCAGGGGTAGTTGGTTGAAAAACAACTCATCGAACTTCAGTCTTTTGGTTGCTTGCACAAGCGATATGTCATCAGCCGGGAAATGGATATGCATCAAGGCTTTATCGCGGCTCGGCAGTTTCAACGAAGTTATTAACCTTTCAGGTAAGTTCTCGGGTATATTATTTATAGCCTGGTTTAACAAATTACGCATGATGGTTGCCATACCCTTGCTGTTCAAGCCCTTGGCCTTCAGCTTCTCAGTTGAACTGTAAAAAGGCTGCCAGGGTTCGTCCGTAAAGATTTTTGCCTCCGCAAGTGGCTCAATCTCAGGATGCACAATATTAAGCTTGTTGTTGAACAATGAAGGTTTTCCAAACACGAGATATTCGACCCCTGGACGAATTTTTTCCCTGATCCAACGCAAACCCTGGAACCACACCAACTCAATTTCACCGGTTTCGTCCTGAAGCCTTCCCACCAACCTGGCTGCTCTTTTCGTACCTATTTCTTGTAGCCCCAGCAGCTTGCCTTTCACCTGGATATAGGCGGCTTCGGAATATATTTCGCTGATATTCAAAATCTTGCTGCGATCTATATAGCGAAGAGGAAAAAAATAGATCAAATCGCCAAAAGTTTGGATGTTCAACTCCCTGCGGAGGGTTTCAGCCCTCGACGGGCCAACCCCTTTCAGGTATTCGACGGGTGTTTGCAAAAAAGGTTGAAACATTTGCGAGTACGATTGTGGCGCCACAAAGGTATGAAAACAAAAAAGCCCTCCTTTTCCAGAGGGCTTTTCATTGTGGGTTTATATGATGTTAGTATTCCCAAAGGTCAGACTCCCATAAGAAAATTTCGTTTTTAATCCTTTCAGATTCGAGCAAAGCATCAAGCCCTAAGGCATAATCACTTATCTGGCGGTCGTATTCATTTTGTTCTTTGTAGATATAGCTAGCGAAAAGCCTTTTCATAAACACATCATCATAGGTGAGTCTTTGTGCGTTGTTTCTACGGTTAAACACTTCCGCCTTGGCAAGTACATTGCGTGCTTCGGGGAAATAAATCCAGAACAAAGGCTCATATCCACGAAATTCGCCGCGTTCGTCGAAATTATCGCGAACAGGGCAGATACCCATAATTCTCACTTCTATCACCGAGCGCTGTTTGTCGAAAAACCAGTCTTCCTTTACACGGAAACGTTTCACATCCATTGCGCTGAATTTTCTGGTGATGATAGTGTCAAAATCGTTATAGGGCGGATAGGGTCTTTTTAAACGCATGGTTTCCGTTCTTTCCATGCGTTTCATCAACTCATTGTAATATAACGGTACAAGGAATTCGTCAGATGGCGTATTGGCGTCATAGGCAGTGAGTGTGCCTTCCTTTAGTGCGTCCATAAACACAGTGATAAGGTTGCGCCAGTCGGTTTGCGGATATTCAGGATAATAGAACGGTTGATTCATTTTTTCGCGCAGGTCAATCATACGCCATACACGTTTCGACCACATCACGTCAGCTTCCCTCACGTAGGGATAAGGAATCGGCGTATTGTCCTGGATATGTTGTTTGTCATAAACGGCATCGCGTGGCGGAAGGTCAAGAATCTGTGCCACAGCAAGGGTTCCAATAACGGTACACAGGCATAGAAAAACTGCGGCAATGATTATTTTTTTCATGTTACTATCTGATTATATTGTTAATCAATTTAAGAACAATTGTTTACTGAATGGTTAAGTTAATTGTTGCAAGGCGGCGTGTGCCGTCAGGACCAGTTGCATAGATATTTTCGAGCCAAATTTTTTCGCCTCGGCGCATATTCTCAATATAAGTGCGCATCTCGTCGGTAAAGCGGTTTCCACGGGCATCCCTGTTAAAAATGTCGCCACCCGAACGGACACCGATAAAAGTGAAAGAGGTGATCTGGAAATTAAGATCGAACTCAAAATCTGCCGGCATAGTAGGAATGATGGCTGATGCAAGTAAGAGCCTGTTTTTTTCAAGATTGCCGCCTTCGATGTTTGCAATGGTTGGAATAGGATTTGGAACTCTTTTTACACGAAACTCTGTTGTGCCCATGTTCTTGCCGTCCGCTATCACGGTGATTACCGCTCTTTGAACATCAGGCACCCGTACAATCCATTCATTACCAACACTGCGTATGCTACCTGCTGAAATGGTCGGCTGAATCTGGCTGGTGGACATACCTGCAACTGAAATTGAAACGGGATTGTCAACACCAGTATAAAAAACATTCATTTTAGTAGCAGAAACTGTGAGCGAAGGCCTGGCCACTAGGTATTGATGGCTGAAGGGATACGACTTGATTTCGCCTGTAGGAGTCGGAACGCGAATAACCCCTGCATACCTTTTCATACCTTCACTGGTGGCAGGTATCGTAATTTTTACAACGCCATCCTTTCCTGCAACCGGTCTTGCCTGGCGAAGGCTTTGTTCAGTAATACGATCGGCGCCGTCAACAATCAATACCTCGGGATTGCTTTTCGAATCGTAGGCAGCCACCAGAATCTCTGCTTCGTAGCGGTCGCCAAGAAAAACATAGTTGCTCGAAGGTATCACTTTTGCTTCAATATCATCGAATTTGAAACTTTCTGCGTCAACCGATGCATAAAGATAGTTAACTATGTCATACTCAGCATTCTGCACTTCGTTTATCAGCTTGTTCAGGAAAGTGACATTGGCGGCAAGGATGGTATGATAGAAAAATTGCATCTCCCAGTTTAGTGCTTTGCCACTCTTATCGTGAAAGGGCCCGTCAATATCCAGTCCTATCCTTATTCTGTCCCTATCGGCTGGTTCTACAAGATTCAATACCTTCTCTTTGTAATCTTGAATCCTGTTTTTCAGCACTTTGGCCTCCCCGGCCGAACCATCCTGCGAGTTGCCAATAAAATAATTGGTCGTAACATCGTATTTATCCTTGGACTTGAGGTTTCTTAATTGTGATAGCGAAGCTTCTTCCAGGCCGATTCCTTCCGATTTTGAGATGGCCTCGTATTTCACCTGGCGGATATAGTTGATCAGGTTTTCCGACAATACTTTTACTTCCTTAGCCTTTTCGTAAAAGGGGCCCACCCTTGGTTTATTTAAAAGGTATTGCTGATCAAATTTATAATATACGCCTTCAATCTTGTTTGCAAAATTTTCATTGGTTGCTTCCATACTCTCGTTCACCACAACAAATGCTTCGAGTACTTCAACCGAAACATTCAGCGCCAATAATGCCGTGAGCACCAGGTACATCATGGCAATCATTTTTTGTCGCGGTGTTTCTTTGTATCCGGCCATATAAAACTAGTTATTGTTGTTTTGTTAATAGCTAAAGCTGGGGTAATTATTTGATGTTAAGATTCATGGCCGATAGCATATTGCCATAAACACTGTTGAGTGCTGCAATTCTCCTCGTCAATGTATCCATTTCCTCACGATATTTAGTCATATTATCCGAAGTCTGCGAAAGATTGTTAAGCAGCTGGTTTACCGATGAATGAATTTTTGTGCTGCTGTCAATTTGTTGATTGAGACTTTGCAATTGCATTTCATAGGTAGTATTCAATGACGACAGGTTACTCGAAACTTTTTTGAGTTGCAAGCTATAGGCTTCGCTGTCAACCTTGCTTAAATCTAGGCTTTCAGCCGATTTAGCAATAAGTTCGGCCGATTTCGTATATTTATCAGTCAGATTGTTAGCCGATTGGGTTGCGCTCTTCATCGCATTAGCGAAATCAGCGGTAGCATTCAAATCGCTTTTCATAGAAGTGCTCGCCTCGATATAAATATTACTCAGATCGGCCACTTTTTGTGAAGCTTTGCGTACGTTGTTGATATATTCATCGGTAGCCTGAGCGTCTCTATCGTGGAGTTCGGATGATTTTTTTGATGATTCCGATAATTTCTCCACCGAGTTAGCGGCCGCCTTCATGCTGATAATAAAATCATCGCTTGCCACAGCAGCAGATGAAAGATTGGATAGTCGTGAAGTGTTTTCGCTCAGTTTGCGCATACCGTCGCCCAGGCTTTGCAGTAGCACCGGATCTATTTTCGCTTCCTCAAGTATTTTATCCAATTCGCGAACAATGCTGCCTCCCTTCTGGGCAGCAGCAGGGTGAACAACTTCAGAACCCTTTTCGAGATGATACATGTGACCTAGCTGAGGATAAACGAGACTCCAGTCGGGCTCAACATGGGGTGGCTCAAACCCAGAAAAGAAGAAAATCAATGCTTCGGTACCCAACCCGACTATTAGCATCTCGTTTGCATACTGGTAGTGATTTATTTTAAAGAGTGCACCCAGGATAACTACTGCAGCTCCCCAACCGTAAAGTTTGGACATGAAGTTTCGGAAACCCCTGCTCTGAACTAATTGTTTAAGGCCCATTTCATGAAATATTTAAAGGATTTAACAGATTATATGTATGTAAGTATTCTTATTTAATTAACGAGTTAGTTGTAAATTTTTGAAGCCCTGCGTGGGTTATCACCTTTTTGGCGTCCGAGGAAACCCTGCACATTGCGGAAGCCGATATAAGATTTTGCGGTATCCTGGTATTCGTAGCTGCGGGTGGTGTTTTGCAGATAATAGGATACGTCTTTCCAGGAACCTCCGCGAACCACTTTTCGCTTTAGGATGGGTGGATCGGTATCCTTAGCGTTAAAGGTATATGAAGGATTCATGTCCCATGTGAAGTTATAGGCTGAACTGTGGAAGGCGTCCACTGTCCACTCTGCAACATTTCCTGCCATATCGTACAAGCCAAAATCGTTGGGTGGGAAATGACCGACCACCAGCGTAGCCAAGCCGCCATCGGCAGCATAATCGCCTCGTAAGGGTTTGAAGTTGGCCAGAAAACAGCCTTTTTCGTTACGGCAATAAGGACCACCCCAGGGATAAGGACTAAGTGCATTACCGCCACGCGCGGCCCATTCCCATTCAGCTTCGGTGGGGAGGCGAAAATCCATCATAATAGCTTGTTCCCTGCTGGCCAGAAAGCTATTTAGATACTGAGTTCTCCATATCGAGAAAGCCCTTGCCTGACGCCAATTTACGCCAACAACAGGGTAATGGTCGAAAGCAGGATGCCAGAAATAATTTTCGGCCAGCGGGTCGTTGAAGGAATAAGAATAATCGTGCAGCCAAACTAATGTGTCAGGATAAATATTAATAGTCTCTTTGCGCACATACACCGAGCGATCGCGCATACCTTGGGGGCGGTTGGCAAACGCAGCGTTTTTAGGGTCTCCACCACTGTAATCTTTCGAAGCTGCAGCACGCAAATCTACCCAATAATACTCATAAAAAAGTTTGCGCGTATCAATTTCTTTACGGCGGAAATACCTTTCATTTTCGGGCAAAAACATCTCAGCAAGAATCTCGCGTTCTTCTTCCCCATTCCACTTTATGGGCTTTCCCCAGTTAAGAATGGGCGGGTCATACACTTCCCCTGTTTTCTTATTTTCTTCGATCAAATACAATTCAGGCAAGGATTCTCCCAATTTTACCCTTGCAATTGAGTCTCTGACCCAGTGTACAAATTGCCGGTACTCGTTATTGGTTATTTCGGTTTCGTCCATATAAAAAGCTGAAACAGAAACAGTTTTGGGCTGATAATCCATAGTTCCCGGAATATTCTCATCGCCCACCCCCATGGTGTAACTACCCATTGGAATATACACCATACCGTAAGGATCGGGCTGATAAAACCTGGGACGCTTCGACACTCCCACCAATTCGCCTTTGCCAGAGCTGCTGCAGCTAGCAAGCAACAAAAGCCCTGCGAAGTAGAAAATTAATCTTTTCATATTATTTATTTCGGGTTATGTTATGCATTAACGATTTATATACGACTTTATTATTTAGTGGATTTTCAAATCAGCAGGCTATACATAAAACTGTAAGTTAAAGGAAACGGGTATTACGATAGCTTTTTCGTATTTTTTCAACCTCAATTTTAAAACAATAGTTAATCATAATTTCATGACTTCCCGATGCACCTACAGCCGAAACAGGTATGTCATATGAATAGCCAACCCGTAGCTCGTTGAACGAAAGCCCAAACATCAGCACAATAGCATCTTGCAAACGAAAGCTCATCCCACCCCAATATTTCTGATTGACAACAACCAACGAATTCAGATCATATTGAAACGTAGAACCATCTGATTTAATAAATAGTGATGGGATGACCTCAAAATTGGAATTTCCTGACAAGGGGAAGTGATATCCGGCCGATAGATAATAGTGCCGACGGAAATTAATGTTTGCACCAGTTCCTTCTCCAATCTCTTTGCTGTTTTGCAAAATTCTTGATGAAGAAAGGCCAGCGTAATATCTGCCCGGAACTTGATAAAAAAGCCCAAGGCTCATGTCAAGCATCATGTTGTTGAGCTCGCTTCCTTTAAGCCTGTCGAGCAATGGGTCGCTGCTATCAACCGGTAAAAATTTATTGGCATCAAGTATGGTATTATTGAACCCCACCTGCAATCCAATTCCCAAGGTGGCCTCAGGAAATTTCTTATGATAGGAATATCCCAGTTTTACTATGTTGGTAGTGAAGAATCCTATTTTATCCTGCATCACAGTACCGCCAATGCCTCCGCGTAACACAGGAATAGTGGCATCAACCGACATCAGGAATGTTTCGGGCGAAATACGATTGCCTTCTGCATCTGTAAATCCTATCCATTGTTGCCTCATCAAACCGGTAGCGCATATAGCATTGCTCAAACCAGCATAACCCGGATTTACCGTCATATGATTAAACATATTCTGGCTAAACTGTGGTTCCTGTTGGGCAGAAGCACCCAATCCAAGCAGCAGAAAGAAAAAGATGAGATCAAATATTCTTAAGCTCTTCATCCTAAAAATGTTAAACAACATCAATCTTGTGGCCGCCTGTTTTTAATTTGTTGATGTTCAAACAACCTTGAAAATGTTAATAAAGTAACTGCAAGCAAAAAATCAAAAACCGTGCAATATTACGAACTTTTCAGCTCGATTCACTCCCTGATCGCTGTCGCGATGATATTTATTAAGTGTAGGATAACAGCGTTTAGTTGGTTTTAGTATATTAACAGGTCAGTTTTAGGGCTTAAAACCATTAATTTTGAACTCCTTTTTTATAAAAGCACCTAAAAAAGTAATCAATGGCATTTTTAGCAGTAGAAAAATCATTCACCCGTAAATGGGTGATTAGTAACAGCCTCATAGTATTAGGTTCTTATATCCTTAAGGCGGGTTTTGTTCTTTTCATTTGAACCAAACACGTTTCATACGGTAATGGATGCCAACAAAATTCCGGGCGAGGGTTATATATCAATTCATAATATAATCAACGAATAGAATTGCCTCTTATCTGGCAAGACAAACCCTGCCACTGCTTGCCTATTTGTACTACCTTTGCCGTCCCGAAACAAATAAATAGAAGGGCTTTAGAAAATGGCCACACAGGCATCCGGTCTTCTGTCGAACATAAATTACCCCGGCGATCTTCGATTACTGAGTGAAGACAAGCTGCCACAGCTTTGCGATGAACTTAGGCAATTCATCATTGATATTGTTTCATCTTCGCCAGGACATTTAGGTGCCAGCCTTGGCGTAGTTGAGCTTTCGGTTGCACTTCATTATATATATAATACTCCTTACGATCGCTTGATTTGGGATGTTGGCCACCAGGCCTATGCACACAAAATACTTACAGGCCGGAGAGATATTTTTCACACTCACCGTAAATATAAAGGAATCAGCGGTTTTCCGTGTATGAGCGAAAGCGAATACGATGCTTTTGGAACAGGTCACTCCTCAACTTCCATTTCGGCTGCCTTAGGCATGGCCATTGCTGCAGGGTTACAAAACGACCACAACCGTCATCACGTAGCCATTATCGGTGACGGAAGCATGACCGGAGGTATGGCCCTCGAAGCACTCAACAACACCGGAGTATCTAAATCAAACGTGCTTGTTATTCTTAATGACAATGGCATAGCCATTGACCAAAATGTTGGTGCCATAAAAGAATACCTGACAAACATTGTCACCTCGAGGGCCTACAACCGCTTTAGGGATAAGGTGTGGAACCTGTTGGGAGGAAACACAAAGTATGGAGGCAACTCGCGGGCTATTGTCAAGCAAATCGGTAATGCCTTCAAAACCACCATTTTCAGGGAGAGTAATCTTTTCGAAGCCTTCAACATGCGCTATTTTGGCCCTGTTGACGGGCACGATGTGATTCGATTGACACATTTACTGCGAGATCTGAAAAATATTCCCGGCCCCAAACTCCTTCATGTGATCACTGTGAAGGGCAAAGGATATGTACATGCGGAAAAAGATCAAATCACTTTTCATGCTCCCGGACAATTCGATAGGAATACAGGTGAAATAATCGAGAAGCAGTGCCCCAGTCAGCCTCCCAAATACCAGGAAGTTTTCGGCAAAACCATTCTCGAACTGGCGGAAATGAATCCTAAGATTGTTGGCATCACTCCGGCCATGCCCACAGGGTGTTCATTAACCTATATGATTGACAAAATGCCCCATAGGGTATTCGACGTAGGTATTGCTGAGCAACACGCCGTTACCTTCTCGGCCGGGATGGCAGCAGCGGGTTTAACTCCATTTTGCAACATCTATTCCAGTTTCATGCAGCGAGCCTACGACCAGGTGATTCACGACGTAGCCCTGCAACAACTGCCTGTGATTTTTTGCCTCGATCGCGGGGGGTTGGTTGGTGAAGATGGGGCCACCCATCATGGTGCATACGATCTGGCTTATTTCAGGGCTATTCCCGGGCTTACGATTGCCGCTCCCATGAATGAACAAGAGTTGCGCAACATGATGTATACAGCCCAGTACAACCCCCAAGGGCCTTTGGTGATACGCTATCCCAAAGGCAGGGTCGTAGAAACTGACTGGCAAAAACCTTTTAAGTTAGTTGAGATTGGGAAAGGTCGCCAAATATGCGAGGGCAACGATCTGGCCATCATCACCATAGGCCATGTTGGCAACTTTGTTAATTCCATCCGTCAACAACTCGAAGCCGATGAAATCAGCATGGCGCATTTCGATATACGGTTCCTTAAACCTATTGACGAAGAACTGTTACACAAGGTTTTCAAAAAGTTCAATAAAGTGATCACCGTTGAGGACGGCACCTTGTTGGGAGGTTTGGGCAGCGCCGTACTAGAGTTTATGAACCAGCATCGCTACCATGCCACCGTGAGCTGCCTGGGAATACCTGATCGTTTCATCGGGCAAGGAACAAACGAAGAGCTTCACCACGAATGCGGTTTTGACCCTGAAGGCATTTACCTGGAAGTAAAACAACTGATGAGGGTGCTGACAGACAAAGAACTGAACCAGGCAGACGGTAGCATATTTATTAAATTGTAATATAAATCCCCTTACCTGAACAAGTTTCTGATGTCGTTGGTGTTGGCAAAAATGACCAGTGCCAACAACAAAATCATTCCTGTTATCTGCGCATATTCCATAAACTTTTCGCCAGGTTTGCGTCGGGTAACGATCTCGTATAGCAAAAACAGAACATGGCCTCCATCGAGTGCCGGAATGGGTAAAATGTTTAAGATGGCGAGCATGATCGAAAGGAAAGCAGTGAGTTCCCAAAATGCTTGCCAATTCCAGTATGAGGGAAATATGCTTCCAATGGTGATAAAACCTCCTAACGACTCATAGGCCTTGGTCTTTGGTGAAAAAATGATGCGTAATTGTTTAAGATAGTTGCCAATGCCACGGTAGCCCTTTACAATACCGGCAGGAATTGCCTGAAAGAGATTATATTGTTTCGACTTGACGGTAAAATAATGATCCAGATTCTGGATGGGATAAACACCAATAGTGCCAGCTTCGCTCACCAGCACAGTGAGTTGTAATGTGTCGGAACCTCGAGATAAATTCACATCAACCGATTGATTTTTATATTGTTGCAGTTCGCGCTTGAACTGATCAAAAAAAGGCAGATAAATTTGGTTGATTCCTATGATTCTATCTCCGGTTTGCAGGCCAGCTTTCTGTGCAGACGAACCTTCAGTAAAACCAGCTACCTCGAATGGGGTGCGCACACCAATAAATTCGGGTGAGCGATGCTTGAGCAACCGTGTGACGAAACCATCTGGAATTACTACCTCCAATGGTTGCTCATCACGAATCACTTGCACCGTGGTGGCATTGTTAAGAATTATTTGTGACGGGATCTTGAAAAAATCTTCTACCGGTTTGCCATCAATTGAAATGATGTGGTCGCCATTGCGCAACCCCATCTCGAAAGCCATCGAGTCAACGGTGATCCCATACTTGAGTTCCGAAGCCGGCAGGTATTCTTCGCCCCATACGGTAAGCATCGAAATATAAATGGCAAAAGCCAACAGGATGTTAACCGAAACACCTCCCACCATTATTATCAGCCGCTGCCAAGCAGGTTTCGACCTAAACTCCCAGGGCTGCGGGGGTTTTGCCATCTGCTCGCGATCCAACGACTCATCAATCATGCCGGCAATTTTTACATATCCTCCCAGGGGCAGCCAACCGATGCCGTAGGTCGTTTCACCGTGCTTATATTTGAAAAGCGAAAACCACGGATTGAAAAAAAGATAGAAACTTTCGACTCGCGTTTTGAATGTCTTGGCAGCGATGAAGTGCCCCAGCTCATGAAAAATAACAAGGATGGCGAGGCTCAATATGAGTTGAAGGGCTTTGATCAGGATTTCCATTTCTTAATAGATTTATTTTAAATAATCTGCAGCTATGCGCCTGGTTTCAATGTCGGTTTGAATGTAATCCTCCAATGTGGGCTCAGAAACAAAACTGCATGTTTGCATGGAATGTTCAATCAGATCACTCATTTCACAAAAACCGCAATTGTCCTCCAAAAAAGCTACCACCGCAACTTCGTTAGCGGCATTGAGTATGCATGGCATATTCCCACCATGATGGAGCGCTTGGTAAGCAAGGCCCAAGTTGTGAAATGCTACTGTGTCTGGTTTTTCAAATGTGAGTGTCGGGTTATCAACGAAACTCATTCTCGGAAATTGCGCGGCAAGACGATGGGGCCAGGCAAGGGCATATTGTATGGGCAGGCGCATGTCAGGCAGACCCAGCTGGGCTTTGATTGAACCGTCGCTGAACTGAACCATGCTGTGAACAACCGATTGCGGATGAATGATTACTTCGATCTGCGAAGGCCTGAGCCCGAACAACCAACGGGCTTCGATCACTTCAAGGCCTTTGTTCATCAGCGATGCCGAGTCAATCGTGATCTTGCAGCCCATTTTCCAGTTTGGATGCCTGAGGGCTTCTTCCTTCTTCACCCTGCTGAGTTCATGGTGTGTGTATCCCCTGAATGGTCCACCTGAAGCAGTAAGGTAAATTTTTTCAACAGCTTTCAAGTCTTCGCCCACAAGGCATTGAAAAATGGCTGAATGCTCCGAATCAACAGGTAGTATATACACCTGCTTTTCGGAGGCAAGGCGCATAACAAGATCACCGGCAACAACCAGTGGTTCTTTGTTCGCCAGTGCTATATGCTTACCTGCTTCGATAGCGTGTATGATTGGTTTAAGTCCTGAAAATCCTACCAATGCCGACAATACCAGGTCAATGCTTTCCATCTCAACTACCTGGCACAGCGAATCATTTCCGGCAAACACTTTAATAGGATATGGTTGCAGGGCTTCCTTCACCATCGGGTAAAAATTTTCATTGGCAATTACAACCGCATTGGGTTGGTGTTCAATGGCTTGCTTGATAAGAAGGCTGGCATTCGACATGGCTGTAAGCACCTCAACCTCAAATTCTTCCGGATGATGTTTCACTACCTCAAGCGCCTGGGTACCTATTGATCCTGTTGAGCCAAGAATGGCAATCTTTTTTTTCATTTCACATGCTGGTATAGGTGCATTGATACAAAGTTGCTCGAAATTAATAGGTTAAAAGGCCATGTAATCGCGAGGATTAACAGCGTTGCCATTATACCACAGTTCGAAATGAAGGTGGGGGCCTGTAGTAAGCCTTCCGGATTCACCCACAATAGCGATTGGATCGCCAGCACGCACAAAAGCGCCTATCTTTTTAAGCAATACCGCATTGTGCTTATAAATGGAAATAAAGTTACGTTGATGTTGAAGGGCTATCACATAGCCGGTTTCGATCGTCCAGCTTGCAAATATAACCACGCCGTCGAGGGTTGCTTTCACCGCCTCATTCTCAGGGGCAACCAAATCAATACCAAAATGACCCTGAGATGGATCGTATTCGTTGGTAATAATCCCTTTGAGTGGCGTGAAAAAGTTAATCCCTTCGCGGGCCGAGGATTGAATAATAGGAAATATGCCACTTCGGTATTGATTCTCAAATTCTTTCCGCAGTACCGAATCTTCCTTTGAGCGGGTGAGGGTGATTTGATCATACCTACGTATAACCGTGTCGCTTGGCCGGACATTAAGTTCAAGCGGAGATTCATCGCTAATGATCAACTTCAGGTTTGTGATAAAGTGCTCGTTGGCAACCAACAACCTTTCAAGGCTGTCGGCGCGAAGATACATATCATATAGATTTTTGCTCAGATTCATGTCCGTGTATCCCGGAATGTATTCCCTGAGCGGAGTAAAAGCAATCAGATAGGTTGTAAGAATGATAAGCAGAACGGCCGATGAAGCTGTAATAACAAAAACATTCATCCTCGAAAGCCTGATAGTAAATTTAGGCTCAAGTGATTCATCGTCACTGATAATGAGGCGATATTTATTCCGTAATCGCCTGAACCATCTTTTTTTTCTAATCTTTTCAGCAGGCTGTAGCTCCTTGCTCATACACTGAGGTGTTCATCTTTTTGGGCATGCAAATATCGGCAAAAATACATTCGCAGCTTATAAATCCTATTTTGGACACCACGTCAACACTCTTTTAGCTAATTGGATGAACAAATCAACCTACGTTAACCGAAAATAAAATAATTTTGCTGCTCCAGAGTTATTTGTAATAAACGAAGGAAGCATATTGTTTTGTGCCTGCCGTCTTTAAAATCTTGTATAAATTGAAATTTAATTTGTGTTTTAATAACCGACTGTTATTAGGCGTTGTAGTATTTGCCCTGATGCTATCATCATGTTCAACAAAGAAAAACACGTTGACACGCAGGGCGTATCATAACCTTGTTGCTCATTACAATACGTATTGGAATGGAAGTGAGAGTTTTGAGCGTGGTGTGCAAGAGTTAAAAAGCAAGTCGAAAACCAATTATACAGATATTTTGCCCATTGAATATTATGGCACGAGGCAAGAGGCATCGGCTATTAACAGTTACATGGACCGCGCCATTGAAAAAGGATCCAAGGTCATTCAAAAACACTCTATGGTTTTTGCGAGGAAAGAACGGGTGAAAAGGATTCCGGATAGCTACCTGCTGGTTGGTAAAGCCTATTTTTATAAGCAAGACTATATCAATGCGCAGCAAACCTTTGAGTTTATCATGCGTAACTATGAGCGACAACCTTTTTCCTACTTTGGTCAGGTTTGGCTTGCCCGAACACATATTAGGCTCAGGGAATTTGAAAAATCAATCACATTGCTGGATGGCCTTCAGGAGCAGGCAAGAAAAAGGAAAGTTCCCGAAGAGGTTGTTGCAGAATTACCCATGGTTTATGCCTGGCATTTTGCCGAGCAACAAAACCATAATGCAGCCATTCCTCACCTGCGTAAAGCCATCGAGCTAAGCAAGGACAAAATAATGATTGCCCGTACCCATTTTATACTTGGCCAGATTTATGAGAGGCAAGGCAACTATGGACAGGCCACGCAATACTATAACAAGGTCATTAAAAGTAAACCTAACTACGAACTTGCTTTCAATGCGCGTATCAACCTTGCTCAATGCTATGATGCCAGCCGGGCTAACAGTAGTGCCATAGTCAGGGAGATGAACAAAATGTTGAAAGAAACAAAGAATAAGGAGTATCGTGATCAGATTTATTATGCCCTTGCAACAATTGCCATGAGAGAAAACAACGACTCTATGGCGGCCAGGCTCTTACGCCGATCTGTGGCATCAAGTGTAACGAATGATATACAGAAAAGTTTATCGGCCCAAGCCCTTGCCGAACTTTATTTTAAGATGCCCCGCTATCCGGACGCTTATGCTTATTATGATACCACCCTGCAAACCCTTTCGAGTGAGCACCCTCATTACAAGGAAGTTGAGCTACGAACCAATACCCTTGCCCAGTTGGTCGAAAACCTTAACATCATAGCTGAACAGGATAGCTTACAACGGCTTGCGGCGATGTCGGCCAGCGAAAGAGATAAAATCATTAACAAAATCATTGAAAATTACAGGGCTGAGCAAGCCAAGCTTGAACAAGAAAGAAAAGCCGAAGAAAGCCTGGTTCAGGGAGGATATATGAACATTGGACGAGATCCTACAATGAGCCTTACAGGTAGGACATCGGGTGGCGAATGGTATTTTTACAACACCCAAACCATCACATACGGTATTGCCGAGTTCCAGCGCAAATGGGGCAAACGTAAATTGGAAGACAACTGGCGCCTGAGCGATAAGCGAACCTATAATTTCGACCTTATGGACGATATGATGGCAAGCAATGATACCACCGAATCAAAGGATGGCTCTAAGGTTGCTGCCGATCCCCTCAAAAAGGAAACCTATCTGCAAAACATCCCCCTTACTCCGGAGCAAATTGAAGCCTCCGACGAATTAATTGCCAATGCAATGTATAAGGTAGGGTATGTTTTCAGGGACGGATTGAAAAATTATCCTCGCTCGGCCGACGCCTTTGAAGCCTACCTTAAAAAGTATCCGCAGCACGAACACGAATTGAATGCCTTTTACCATCTCTATACACTTTATACAATTCTTTCTGAATTTGAAAGGGCGGAATTTTATAAGAATTTGATAATCAATCGTTATCCTGATAGCGAATATGCTCTTGGTTTAAGCAACCCAAATTATTATACCAACCTGCAAACCGAACAAAATCGGCTAAAATCTTTATATAACGACACCTACCTGGCCTTCACCAGCAACCAGCACCGTATGGTTGTTCTATATAGCAACGAGGCAATGGCTTCCTACCCAAATTCAGAACTGACACCAAAGTTTGCTTATCTCAGGGCGGTTTCGATGGGCAAGATGTATAATAATGACACATTGGTGCAGGAATTAAGAAGATTAATCTCGAGATTCCCTTCAAGCAATATGGTACCTCTTGCACAGGAAGTAATGGGGCACTTGGGCATTGAGGGCTTCGATGCAATTGCAACCACCGAAGAACCAGAGGACCCTGCAACCTCGATCTATTCTACCAATGACAAGGTCAATCATTTTTTTATCGTCATTGTCAATTACACTATTGTAAATGTTGATGCCACAAGGGTAAAGATATCAGACTTCAACAGTAGCAACTACAAACTTTCCAACCTGACAATCAATGCCGTGCTGCTCGACAACGACAACCAGGTTATCTCGGTAAGTAATTTCAACGGAAAAAACAATGCCATGGCCTACTTTTCAGCAATTACCCAAAACGAATACGTTTTCTCGCATTTAAAGCCTGATCAGTATCATGCGTTTGTGATCAGCGCCGACAATTATCCTGTTTTTTATCGCGATAAGAATATTGAAACCTATAAGAAATATTTTTCAAGGCATTATTTAAAGTGAATCGGATAAGGATAGTTTTTCGCGCTATTTAATCCCGAAAATCATTTTATCCGGAAATGTTATATATTTGTGGCTAAATCAGCTTCTATCACTCAATAACAATTCTATTATGGGAAAAAAAGATACACCCGAAATCGCCTCAATTAATTTTCTGGGAAAAGGAACCTCAATCAAAGGCGATATAAGTTCAAATGGCGATATCCGCATTGATGGAATCGTAACAGGCGTTATCAATTCAACGGGAAAAGTAGTGGTTGGATCCAGCGGAAGGGTTGATGGAGAAATTGTCTGCATGAATGCTGAGGTGGAAGGAACCCTAAAGGTGAAAATCAACGTTACCGAATTGCTGAGCCTCAAAGCCACCAGCAACGTGAAAGGAGAACTTGTTACCGGCAAACTGGCAATCGAACCTGGCGCCCTTTTTAGCGGAACCTGCCGCATGGAAGATGAGAAAAAACCGGAAATAAAGAGCAGTACCGAGTAAATCAACTACTCGGCGCATTACCCGATAATAGTTCCATCTTATGATCTATATTATTCGTCGAGAGCGGTTCAATGCTGCACATCGGTTATTTCGGCCTGAATACAACGATACTAAAAACCTTGAAGTGTTTGGCAAATGCTCAAATCCCAACTGGCATGGCCATAATTACACCCTCTACGTAACAATAAAAGGGGATATTAACCCTGAAACAGGTTTTCTTGTGAACCTCAAAACCCTCAGCCAACTAATTAACGAGCGAGTGATTGAAAAACTGGATCATAGAAACATAAACCTTGAAGTTGATTTCATGGCAGGCCGCCTCGCCTCAACCGAAAACCTAGCCATTGCCATTTGGGAAGAGCTTGAAGATGCTATTAAATATATCGGTGCCCAACTTCATTGTGTGAAAGTATGCGAGACCGAAAATAATTTTGTTGAATATTACGGGAATAATTAACTCTTAATAATAGCACAGTGGCGGGACAAATAGTGAAAGAAATGATCAGGGAAAACCTGATGGACGGATACGAAAAGGTTGATATCTTCAACCCCGAAATAATCAGTAAACTCGGGCATCACTACCAGGAAATAATCAAACTTGTTGGCGAAGACCCCCATCGCGAAGGCTTGGCAAAAACACCCGAACGGGTAGCCAAAGCAATGCAATTCTTAACACACGGCTATGATCTCGACCCCGCGGAAATTATCCGGTCGGCAATGTTTCGCGAAGACTACAAGGAAATGGTGCTTGTAAAAGACATAGAGCTCTATTCGCTGTGCGAACATCATATGTTGCCCTTCTTTGGCAAGGCGCATGTAGCCTATATTCCTAACCAGCACATTGTAGGAATCAGTAAAATACCGCGTGTGGTTGATGCTTTTGCCCGCCGCTTGCAGGTGCAGGAGCGGCTCACACGCGAAATAAAAGAGTGTATCTTCAACACGCTTAAACCTTTGGGCGTTGCTGTCGTGATCGAAGCACAACATATGTGCATGTCAATGCGCGGCATCCAGAAACAGAATTCGGTTACTACCACCTCCGATTTCTCTGGTGCTTTCACCATTGATAAAACCAGGGCTGAGTTCATACACCTGATCGGTTCGCGACTACATTAACTGCTAAACAGACCTACTTATGAAAGCGTATATTTTCCCGGGACAAGGTGCCCAGTTTGTAGGCATGGGCAAAGATCTGTATGATAAACACGGCGTAGCCAAAGTAATGTTCGAAGAAGCCAACGACATTCTTGGCTTCCGTATCACCGACCTGATGTTTCACGGCACCGACGAACACCTGCGCCAAACCAGGATTACCCAACCGGCCATTTTCCTGCACTCGGTTATATTAGCCGCAACGCTGGGGCCTGATTTTCAACCCAATATGGTTGCTGGGCACTCGCTGGGTGAATTTTCTGCGCTCGTTGCAACCAAAGCCCTGATTTTTAGCGAAGGCCTGAAGCTGGTAAGCGCCCGGGCTATGGCCATGCAAAAAGCCTGCGAGGCAAACCCCTCCGCCATGGCCGCGATAATTGGCCTCGACGATAACATAGTTGAAGATGTGCTTAAAAGTATTGACGAAATAGTTGTACCGGCCAATTATAACAGTCCCGGCCAGCTGGTCATTTCTGGTTCAATGAAAGGAATTGAAATTGCCTGTGAAAAATTAAAGGAAGCCGGTGCCAAAAGGGCGTTGCCACTTCAAGTGGGCGGCGCTTTCCATTCGCCCCTGATGGAGCCGGTAAAAATGGAACTGGCCGAAGCCATCAATCGTGCAGTGATCAATACTCCCATTTGCCCCATTTACCAGAATGTGAATGCAAAACCCACAACCGATCCTGTTGTCATCCGTCAGAACCTCATCGCCCAGCTAACTTCGCCGGTTCGCTGGACACAAACAATGATAAACATGATTGCCAATGGTGCCACTACTTTCGTGGAAGTTGGCCCTGGCACTGTATTGCAAGGATTGGTAAAAAAGGTTGATGCTTCGGTAGAGGTTGGCAGTGCATAACAAAGTGCCTGCCCTGATAAAGTTATTCTATTTGACATGTTACCAGGCCGGTCTATCCTGGTAATCGTGTCTGTTTTTTACAGCAAAACTTGTCGCAATAACCATCAAGCTGTTTTAAGTGCACGGACGAGTAATCCTGCAAACCCTGTCTGAAAAATTATTTCAATTCGTCGAGGCTGATTGAGATTTGTTCGTTACGGATATAGTCGAAATGTGTTAGCTTACGCATTTCGTAGTAATTGCGCCAATAATTATGCAGCGACGAAATGTACCCCTGCACCGCATTGTCTTTCTCGGTTTGTGCCATGTTTAGCTCCACAATGCCAATCTTACCAATGAGGTAACGTTGTTTTGTTACTTGATATCGTTTTTGTGCCACTGTGTCGCTGCGGGCAGCTATCGTTAATTGGTTTTGCTGTATGTTAAATTGCATCACTTTTAGAAACACCTGCCGGTCGAAGTCAATCTGTTCCTGCTCTACAGAGGTTTTCACCAACTCCTGCGATGACTCAGCCATTTTAATCTTTCCACGTCCCAGCCCCCAGTCGAGGATCGGAACCTGAACACCAACAATCAGGCGTTGCTGATCCTGAGGGTTCAAGTAGGCATTTTTCAGCTCAGCGGCACTTTGTGTGAGGCCATACACAGCATACAGGTTAGCATTGAACCGACCATCCGATCGTGCTTTGCCCACAGATGATTCAGCTTCGATCAACCGCCGCTCAAAACTCAGGGCATCGGAACGAAAACTAAGCGCGTGAGTAATGGCTGTATTCGGGTCAACACGCAACTGTAGGGTAGGCGACGGAGGAACAAGCTTAATCAAATCCTCCTGTTTCAATCGCAGAAAGGACTTGAGATCAAACTGTTTGGATTCCAGTTCCAGCAGGGAGCTTTCGAGCTGGGCGTTGGATGACAGCAGGTTCAGCTCACTCTGCAACAGTTCGTTCTCGGCAATGGTTCCCATATTGAAACGACCTTGATTGATACGGTAAAGCGTATCGTTATTGGCACTGTTGAGGTGTTGTATCTGGTTGCGAATCTGTGCCAGCAGCAGATCGAAAAAATAGTTGATAGCCGTGATGGCCACCTGCTCCATGTCTTCGACATAACGGCGTTGTGCTTCGTTGTAGCGCAACGGTTCAATCCGCCGGCTCCAGCGAAATGGGTTATGTGCAAACAAGGGCTGTCGGAACCCAATGTTTAGGGGTGTGGAGAGATAGGAGGTGATGGTGGAATCAGCAAAAATGTCAATCCGCTGAAGGTTGGTATTCATAAAAACCTGCCCCCCCGTGAACCCGATATTCTTGCTCAACGAAAGGTTCATGATTGAACTCAGGTATCTTCTATCGCGGAAAGCTTCGCTGCCATCGGGCTGGGTGATGCGGTCAATAGAACGGTTCAGCTCCGGCAAGGTGGCATCGAGGCTGAGCATAGGCAAAAAACCAGCCTCATAAGTACGAAACTGCCAGTAGCTATTTCTGAAACGGTGCCTTGCCAGCAAAGCATCAGGCGATTGCTGACGAGCCAGGTCAATCGCATCTTGCAGGGTAATTTTCATGACCCTGGGCTGGGCGTGAACAGCAAAGGTCTCGGCACAAAGTAAATAAATCAAAGCAAGCAGGTGGATTTTTTTCATGATAATAGAATATTGAAAAACTTTGCAACCATAAATCGTCGCATTTGGTACTTTGTATCCTGTATTTGTGATGGATCAAGATTCATAAAACAAACTTCGGTCCCGTAGCGTCCATTTCCAAACCGGCAAAACACTGATATTCTTCCCTTCAGTTTCGATCTCCCATTCCTGATCCATAGTTAGTATGGTTCCGGAATCAAGGTCAAAGAAACTCATGGCTTCCAGTAAACCATTTATTTCGCGTTTCTTGTTACCAGGGTTTTGTTCAATGCATGAGATTTATTGAGCATTTCCTTTTCACTAACCATTTCCGAAAGAAAACAAACGCAACTGGAATTTCTTCTGCCACTGCCACTGCCTACTGCCACTGCCACTGCCGCTGCCTACTGCCACTGCCTCCTGCCACTGCCTCCTGCCGCTGCCACTGCCACTGCCGCTGCCTACTCATACCTCAAACTCGTCAGCGGGTCCTGCTCCGAGGCGCGTTTAGCGGGCATATAACCGAAAACAATACCAACCGTTGCTGCTACACCAAATGAAATAAGAATAGAAAAAGGAGAAATAATGGTGAGGATTCCAGTAAACTCTGTAATTAGTTTGGCCAGGCCAATCCCCAGCAGTATTCCAATAATTCCACCACTAAGGCTGATCATGGTGGCTTCGGCCAGGAACTGGAACACAATATCTGTTTTGCGTGCACCACTAGCCTGGCGGATACCTATCTCTTTGATGCGTTCCATAACCGAGGCGAGCATAATGTTCATGATGCCGATACCGCCAACAACCAGCGAAATACCGGCGATGGCACCCAACACGATATTAAAGATATCTTTGGTGCGCTGCTCCTGTTTGAGCAGCATTTCGGGAATCTTGATCTCAAAATCATCAACCCCCTGATGGCGTCGTTTGAGCATGCGGCGGATGATTTCGGAGGTAGGGGCTAACTGACTGCTTTCATGCACCTGAACTACGATCTTATTAAGTTGGTTATCGGTTTCGCCTCCGCTACTGAGGTACGAAGCCATACCACCCTCGAAAAACACAACCGAACTGCCTCCCGATACAGAAGCAGAGGTTACCAGCGAACGGTCTTTAAATCGTAGCAACACTGTCTGTATGGGTGCATAAATGCTGTTGTTGTAGTCGCTGATTCCTAATTCCTCGGTGCTTTCGCCGCTGGCAGCACGGTTTTCGAGCACTCCGATCACCTGCAACCACACATGGCCACACTTAATGTATTCACCAATAGGGTCTTTATTCGGAAAGAATCTGATTTTCACCCCCGATCCAATGAGGGCTACCGGTCGGCCATTCTCAAGATGGTCCAGTGTGAACAAATACCCTTTTTCGACCCTCAGGTTAAACACTTCAAAAAAATCGGTGGTTACCCCGGTAAGTTTTGTCATGCCGCGCATACCATCTTTGATGATGGGTGCTTCATACACCACTTCGGGGCTAACGTTGGCAACTGATGGAATGATTTCCCGTATGCTTTTGGCATCCAGCAGAGTCA
>JAUXXY010000236.1 GCA_030684735.1 Bacteroidales bacterium
ATTTCAGGGGTTGGATTGATACTTTCGTAATGTGGCTGATCAATGTGGTGTGGTCTATTCCTACCTTGTTGCTGGTGATCGCCATAACGTTTGCGCTGGGCAAGGGCTTCTGGCAGGTGTTTGTGGCTGTAGGCCTTACAATGTGGGTTGAAGTGGCAAGGGTGGTGAGGGGACAGATATTATCGGTTCGCGAGAAAGAGTATGTAGAAGCCGCCCGCGCCCTGGGTTTCGGACATGCACGCATCATCATCCGTCATATACTCCCCAATGTGATGGGCCCTGTAATTGTGATTTCGGCAGCTAATTTTGCATCGGCAATCCTGATCGAGGCAGGATTAAGCTTTCTGGGGTTGGGAGTGCAACCACCCATGCCATCGTGGGGCACCATGATCAAAGAAAATTATGCTTACATCATCCTCGATAAAGCTTACCTGGCCATTTTGCCGGGTCTGGCCATCATGATCATGGTACTGGCATTTATGATAATAGGTAATGGCTTACGCGACGCGCTAGATATCAAGACCATCGAAAAACCGGGTAGGCTATAAACTCAATTCCACAGCCCTGCAATCGTCGTCGAGATAGATCAGCTTGCCTTGCACCTTCCCATAACCCATTTTATACATAAGCTGCATATAGCCAAATAATTGTTCTTGATGTTTCTTTTGAGCAGAACCTGTCTTGAACTCGATAACCTGGCACAATCCAGGTTGAATTATAATCCGGTCGGGGCGAAAAACAACCCCATTGGGCAATATTATCTCAGGCTCGGGCAGGATGGTGCCCTTGCAATTAAAAATTCCTTGCATCACAGGAGTTTGAGCAAACTTATGGAGCAGATTGCGGAACTCATCACTAAGCTCAGGAGCTATCTCGCCGGCTGCGAGCATATCATCAAGCACCTGCTCTGCACTGGGCAAAGAAGTGATCCTCGCCAAAATACGGTGCACCAGGCTACCATGTGCACGGGCATCGGAGGTGTTGCCGCTAAACCAAGTTTCAGGAGCCTGGCTGCCAAGCACAACCCGTTGTTTCCAGCTTATCCTGCTATCTTGCTCGATTGTGATAGGTCCTTCCTGAAATGCAAAGACCTGGCTATCGGCAGTTTTCGTTGCACCAGTGGGGCAATAAGGCTGGCCAAAAGTATATATTGAGCCATCGCTGGCCTCAAAACCGGCATCTTGCGATTGTATGAATTCTTGTATGAAAACAGGAACAGACATTTTTTCAGAGGTCTTCGAGTCCTTAGCTTGGGTAAGAATGTAAAGCCTGTCTTCGGGGCGGGTGCAGGCTACATACATAATATTCAGCAAATCGAGTAGTGTTTTATCCTCTTCCTCTTCTTTCAGATGAGCCAACGGGGTATTGCCAAGACTTTCATAAGGCAGGTAAGCCGTTTTGATATTGCCAAGCAAAGGATCGTCCAGATCAACCCAGCTACTTGCACCACGCAAGCTGACGCTGGTGGACGCAAAAGGATATATCACTACCGGAAACTGCAGCCCTTTGGATTTGTGAATACTCATCACCTTTACCGCGTCAATATTTGCGGGAAAAGCTACTGAAATATCAGCCCCTTTTTCCTCCCACCACGACAGCAGGCTATCAGCTTGCAGGCTGTTTTTCATGGTTTTTGCGTGTAATTCCTCGCAAAAAAATTGCAGGTAAATGTCTTCGGGTTCATTCAATCCGAAGAGCCGTATCAACTCTTCAGCCAAATCGTATAGGTTAAGAGTTAAGAGCAATTGGCGATTGTATTCAAATCCATGATGAGTAAGCAGTTGTTTGAATTTATCAGGGTCGAAAGTGTTCTTATACCTGGTATCAGGTGCTGGGTTGAAAACCTGCACGATAGTCTCATGCAAACCAACGGTTGAAATAAGGTTCAATTTTATCAGGTTGCTTATTGCTTCAACATAAGCCAAGTGATCGGCGGGGTTGATGACCAAGCGCATACATGCCATGATCAGTCGAACCTTTTCGGAGCTTCCAAGCAACAGCGAATCGGACGATATCACGGCAATTTCGTTTTTCAGCAGGTATCGGGCGAGTAGCGCACAGCTTTTATTGGTGCGGCAGAGCACAGCAATATCGCCGGCGCTGTAACCGTCTTCGATCACGGATTGTACAATTTGCATCACACGGTCGCACTGACGTTCGATCCATGCATTGCCTTTGTTGTTGAGCATAAACTCAATATGAACGTACCCATGGGGCTTGTCATCCCTGTATTTCTGATTAACATCTTCGTATACACCTGTCATCCCCTGCGGGAGTTTATTTGCCAGGAACGAAAACAAATTATTGTTAAACTCAACAACCGTTTTGTGCGAGCGGTAATTCTTATCTAAATTTACATACCGATAGTGTCGCTCCAAGGTACTTTGCCGTTCGGCGTCAATTTCCGACCGCAGCCTGGTAAGTAGCGGGAGGTTGATAAACTGCTCCACCTCACCATTGCGCCAGCGATAGATGGCCTGTTTTCCATCGCCAACTACAAGGTTAAAATAATTGGATGCCAGCGAGTTATCAACAAGAGGTAGCAGGTTGAACCATTGTAAGACTGAAGTATCCTGGAATTCGTCAATCATGAAATGCTTGAAGCGAGTGCCGATTCTTTCATAAATAAATGGTACGGGTTCACTCATAGTCACCTCTGATACAATGCGATTGAATTCTGAGATGGGAAGAATTTTTTCCTCTTCTTTTATCTCAGATACAATCTTTTCAATTCCGGCCAATACTGCAGTGGCGTATAACTGCTTGAGCAGGAGCTTATATAGCTTATAGGTTGCAAGTTTGCTTGATAGCAGGGATGTTGCCTCATTGTAAAAGTGGAGTAACTGGGGTTTTATTTGTTCAATCCTAACGCAGATTGAAGGCTCTTGTTTTTTCGAAGTCCAGATGTCTTCTTCAATGGCCTGGATGATATATGCGTTTTTCGTGGAGGCATCTTCAAGCTTATTGGACTTCAACTTGACGTAAAACCCTGCTATGCCCTTTGCTCCTTGAAAAAAATCAGAAACCTGCAACTGGTGGTTTTCCATCAGTTGTATGGCTTGTTGGCCAACAAGATTTACTTGTTTTTCGAAACCTTCGTTCCACTGTCTGATCTTCCTGGATGATTCTCTGAAATCTTCGTATTTGACATTTTTCAGCGATTCACGCTGTTCCATCCCTTCTTCTCTGAAAAGTGACTTGGCCACCTCGTAAATATCCCGTTCGATCTTCCAGCTTTTATCATCCTCAGCTTTGGTTTCTGTGTAGTGAACCAGTAGGCTTGTGAGATCTGCATCCACCCCTACCCTATCAATCAAACGGTCAACGGCCCGAAGACAGAGAGAGTCGGTGTCGAGGTCAACTTC
>JAUXXY010000237.1 GCA_030684735.1 Bacteroidales bacterium
TTTTCAGGGATCCTTTGGCTGATTGACCCTACACACTACATTGATCCCCTGTTTCACTTGGTAACCGGTGGCATGATGTTGGGCGTATTTTACATGGCCACCGACATGGTGTCGTCGCCTATGACTCCGCGCGGTCAAATAGTCTTTGGTGCTGGTGCTGGCTTACTCACCATACTCATACGTGTGTGGGGTGCTTATCCCGAAGGAGTGTCGTTTGCCATCCTCATCATGAATGCATTTGTTCCATTAATAAATCGCAGTTTCAAACCTAAACGTTTTGGGGAGGTAGTGAAAAATGGCTAAAAGGGAATCTTCATTCAAGAATATGTTCATCACCTTATTGACGGTAACATTTACTGCCTCGGCCGTGTTGGGCGGGGTATATATGATTACCAAAGAGCCCATTGCTGCTGCCCAGCGTGCCAAACAGGAAGCAGCCATCAAAAATGTGCTTCCGCCATATGAGAACCTGGAAACCACAACCATTTCCGCTGCCGATGGCAGTGAAACCCCACTTATCTTTAACTATGCGTTTCAAGATAGTCTTTTAGTGGGAGCAGCCGTTGAAACCTATACCAATATAGGCTTTAGTGGTTACATTAAGTTAATGGTAGGATTTAAGCCCGATGGCGAGATAGTAAGTATAGCAGTATTGGAACATAAAGAAACTCCGGGCCTTGGAACAAAAATGGCAGAGTCACCATTCAAAGATCAATTTGTTGGCAAAAACCCCGGTAGCTTTAACCTTTCAGTTAAAAAAGATGGTGGAGAAGTAGATGCCATTACGGCAGCCACCATCACCTCACGTGCCTATTGCGATGCAATCAAACGTGCTTATGAAACCCTGAAGAAAGAAGGAGGGAACAAGAAATGAACCAAACGAAGAATTTTACAAAAGGCTTGATAAGGGAAAACCCGGTCATGGCGCTTTTCCTTGGTCTTTGCCCTACCCTGGCTGTTACAACCTCGGCCATTAATGGGCTGGGCATGGGGCTGGCCACCACATTTGTGCTTGTAATGTCGAATATTGTGATTTCAATGGTGAAAAACTCTATTCCTGACAAAGTAAGAATTCCATCATTTATCGTGATCATTGCCTCCTTCGTAACAGTGGTTGACCTGGTGATGGCAGGTTTTGCCCCAGCCCTACACGAGCAATTGGGTATTTTTATCCCGCTGATCGTGGTAAACTGTATCGTACTCGGTCGTGCTGAGGCTTTTGCCTCACGCAACAACCTGCTTTCGTCATTGATTGACGGGGGAGGAATGGGTGTGGGATTTGCATTAGCCCTCACTGTGTTGGGTGCTATCAGGGAGCTGCTTGGTAGTGGTGCTATCTTCGGTCTGAAACTTTATTCAGGTGATACAATCCTGATGTTTATTCTGCCCCCCGGTGCTTTCATTGTGCTGGGATATATGATAGCCATAAACAACAAGTTCAGAAAAGCCAAATAATCTAATAAATACCTAAAGGCATGGAATACATTGTAATAATTATAGCTGCTGTATTTGTCAATAACATTGTACTGGCACAGTTCCTGGGCATTTGTCCTTTTCTTGGCGTATCAAGCAAGGTTTCAACCGCTGCCGGTATGAGTGGTGCCGTGCTCTTTGTGATGACCCTTGCCACCATCGTAACATATCTTGTTTTTACATATATATTAGTTCCGCTCAATATCCAATTTTTGCAGACCATCACCTATATCCTGGTGATTGCATGGCTGGTGCAAATGGTTGAAATAATGCTTAAAAAGGTCAGCCCACCCTTATATCAAGCGCTGGGGATCTTTCTGCCACTTATCACAACAAACTGTGCTGTGTTGGGGGTAGCCATCCTCACCATACAGAAAGATTTCACCCTTTTGCAGGGAGTGGTGTATGCAGTTGCCAATGCCTTGGGTTTTGCCCTGGCACTCATTATCTTCTCAGGTATTCGCGAGCACCTCGACCTGATGGGTGTTCCAAAAGGAATGAAGGGAATCCCCATCGCATTGGTTACAGCGGGCATACTGGCGCTGGCTTTTATGGGATTTGCCGGATTGGTAAAAAGCTGACCTGTAATTATTCAGAAAAAAATATCCATCAATATTTGTTCATATTATGTAAACACATAACATTGAAAATCATGAAGAAAATCGTTACCGCTTCGATTCTAGCATTGATAAGCCTGACTTTGCATGCCCAGGTAAAAATTACAGCCCCCGGTGTGAAATGGGAAAACGAATACCATTTCGACCGGAGTAATATTTTTAAAGTATATTTCTATTCGGCCAAGGGAGAATTGATGCGCACAATGGATTACAAAACCCACTTCCAGGCGGACGGAGAAAATTTCAGTGTGATACTTGTCAATGACGGGCGTAGCAATAGGGTTGAAACCATTTTTGACAAAACTCATGAGGTTGCAATTCAAATATTTGGCGGAGGAAGTGCTGAACCTTTCTACAACACCGGGCGCTATAAATATCAGGACCAATCGGAATTGAAAAAGCTTGATCTGATTCCCACCGGTGAAACCCGCGAAATTGCAGGTTATTTATGTCAGAAGTTTACGTACACCTACAAGAAAATATTTGGCGAAGCCTGGATCACCGGTGATGTGAACCTTTCGAATGATTATGGCATTTTCAGGGCTGCCAAAATGAGTGCTTTGCACAACACCCTGTCGGTTGGCGGTTTTTTAATTGATATGACTACCGAGGATGCCAAAGGAGGAAAAACCCTAATGCAGACGATCTCACTCAATAACCCGGAAAAATATTATGTTAACCTGAAAGGAGTTGACATGAAAACAGCCATCAATAAAGTGAACTATTTTGTCTTCTAAATCCCTGTAGCTTTCAAAATCCTTGTGCTCTCCATTCTCAAAGCAGTCTTTAGAATTAAATGATAAACGCCGGCATGCAAATGGCCAATATCCAATGAAAACTTCGACTTCCCAGAATCCTCTTCTATATGCATAAGCATAACACCTTGGGTATTGTATAAAAAGATTTCGATGGGGGAATGGATATCAGGTAGCAATTCCACAGAAAAAAAGCCTGTCGTAGGATTGGGATAAATGTTTATTCTTCTTTCCAGTGCTGCCATATTCTGACCTGAACCCACGGTTTGACAGGTACCAGGCATGTTTGCATCGAGCCAACTCAGACGGTTGGCAATCCATGCCTTTAATGATGCAATTTCTGCGGCATAAGTGAGGGGATATGGACTTGGATTAGGCCACACATAGACCCCAAGAATAGGCCATATCTCGAAATTGCGCTGCTGAGGGCCATTGAGCTGGGTAGTAATACTATCAATATACACGTTGATGGAAGTGTTGCTTAAAATATTAGTTCTTAAAAAGCTCCAGCGACATTTGAGATTACTGACGAACACCGGGTCCTGTAGCAGTTTTTGCCACCAGAAAGGTACCTGCCAATAATCCCCGGTGCATGGAAACTGGTAAGCCCAGCCTGTGAAGGCATCCCCGCTACAATAGTTTGCGTTGTGCCAGGCAAGGTCATAATCCCAAACCGGGCCCATTCGCAATTTGCCTCCGAGGCTGTTGCGTTCCTTGTGTACGAATGTACTTAAGCGATAACCATCAACATTCTTACTAAATTCATTTGCAATAAAGTAATCGAAGAATGTTTGTTCTATCGCATACTTACGCCAACCCGCTTGTGGATCAGCAAAACCCGGGCTCTTCAGCGCCACTTCAAATGAGTCAACATATGCTTTCAGGTAATCTTTTTGAGCAGTAGTGATATCAGTGGATTTTGGGTATTCGTATTGATAATAAATAAACTGACCGTTAGGGTTTACTAATGGTGGAAAATTAGAATTCCATCCTTCACCGCCACTACCGGTCTGCTTGTCAATTTTGAAAATATAACCCCCTGTTAACTTATCGCCTAAATTATCGCTGGTGGTTATTTTGGCTATATTTACCCGGTTTTTATCGCGTTTAATTTTCTCGGATAAAATGTAAACACCCTTGTATCTATTATTCATAAAGAGCTCAACATAACGATAGCGCGTTGCATAGTAACCCATATCCTGCCATAACTGGTAGGCAAGAGCATTGCGAAGCATGGTTTTATCGGAGAAATTGGCATTTAATATCCAATCCGATTCCGCTGGCATTCCCAGCAAGCTTGTATTAATGTCGTTGCCTGCAGCATCCCAGGTTTCAAAGCCGTAACTTTTTTTAGGAAACATTTGAGAACTTGAACCCCGGATTTCTATCCCAATATGTCCTTCATAAGCAGGCTGGTTGGTAGGATGATTCGTATTACCCTGGCCGTTGTCAATGATTTTAAAACCGGCTGGAATTTTCGGATCGTCAGGAATATCTTGTCCGTAAGTGTTAACAAATACGAGCGGTAAGTTCGATGATGAAAATTTGTAAGGTTTTCCGGGGTTGTAACCAAACGTGATGGTCCAGCTTGCGAGCATTCCATGGTTGCCCCAGGGAGAAGTATCGAGGATATTCAATTTCCAGAAACCTTGGCCGGCTTGTCCGTTGTTGAGGTAGCCAATTCTTTCAACAGGCCTGAATAGGCCGGCGAATGGAGGATTTCCTTTAAATATTGAAGTAGCGGCAAAATCATTGAAGCATGTACCGTAGTAATTATCTCCACTACCACCCAAGCCCTCACTTAGGGTGATATAACTTCCATCAGGTGCTACCAGGCGAATACGAAGCTCAGCGGTATAAGGATGTATGATATTGATGCAAACGGTCTCAAGACCAAAAATGGTGTCCACGTGTTGAGGGTAGATTCCACTCACTACGATTGGAAAAGATACCGCAATGCCAAAATCGGAGATATAACCGCCACCTGCAGTATATGTTTGTGGCCTTAGAACGCTTGAACTCAACAACATTAACAAAAGTAAAATACAATGCAAACGGCGTTTGATGCAATGGATGAAAAGCATGATGACCTAGTGGTTAGAGATTGAGTATTAAGATTCAAAGGTACTACTTTGATTAAACTTTACCCGGTATAAATTGCCTCATCATGTATAGGCATGTCGGGAGA
>JAUXXY010000238.1 GCA_030684735.1 Bacteroidales bacterium
AATTACAGCCACCATCACTGTGGATCCAACAGCTAATGGTTGCGTTGGTCCGCAGTCTCAGTTTACAATAATCGTTTATCCGATGACCGACGTATCTGCGAGTCCAGCGACACAGATAGTTTGTCCGGGTGCAAGCATTACAACGATATTTATTTCCAATCCAAACGGTATACCCGGAACAACTTTTTCATGGAACAGGGACAACGTTGAGGTTTTGACAGGAATGCCTGCAAGTGGCTCGGGTTCATCAATCAATGGGATTCTTTTTAGTTCCCTCCCCAACACTTTACAAACCACTACGTTTAGCATTACTGCAAATGCAAATGGCTGCTTATCCACCACTACTGTTCAAGTTGTAGTTGGTGATATCCAACCCCCGGTAATTAATTGCAGAACCAACCTGATCAGGAACACTAATCCCGGAACGTGCACCTATACAGTTGCAGGTACTGAATTCAATCCTTTGTCATTCAGCGATAATTGCTCTGGCTCGTCCATAACCAACACTTACAATGGCAGCAATACCCTTGCCGGAGCGGTATTTCCGAAAGGGAGCACGATAGTAACTTGGCGCGCTACTGATGCTAGTGGGAATTCAGTCCAGTGCAACTCAACTATTCTTGTCAACGATATTCAGCAGCCTCTAATTACTTGCAGACCCGGAAGTCCTTTCATCAGATATACGCATTCCAACTCATGTAATTATACTGTTCAAGGGAATGAACTTGACCCGACTTCATTCAGTGATAATTGCCCGGGTGTAGTCGTCAGAAATGACTATAATAATTCCAATACTTTATCCGGAGTTCAGATTCCAAGGGGGTTTCATACAATTCGCTGGATAGCAACTGATGCTTCGGATAATTTTTCTGAATGTACTATTACAGTCAATGTGATAGATAATGTTCCGCCGGTCATCACTTACTGTCCTCCCAGGTTGAATGTTCCCTGTCCAAATAATATTCCTATACCAGACTCAACGTTAGTAACCGCTTCTGATAATTGCGGCAATGTAATCGTCAGGCATTTCAAGGACGAGTATTTTGGTCTTGGATTGGTCCCGGGTTATTGTCCTGATAGTATTATTCGTATCTACAGGGCCATAGATGGTTCAGGTAATCACACTGATTGCAAGCAGGTTATCAGGCCACTATCGCCATGCGGATGCCAGACATGCCAAAGCAATGTGCCGCATTTCTGGGTGAATATGTCGGGAAGATGTGATAGTGTCTGGAGAAGCCCAAATATTTCAAGACGAGCTCTTTGTTGTGGAGCAACCAGCCCCCAGAGATGTATATCTTTTTCGGTAATGCTTGACCAAAGTGCTGTGGGATTTTATATGTTAGTAGATGGAGCGGCACCTCCGGGGTGGTATTACCAGGTTAATTGCGGGCAAGAGGTCCCGCTTGGTGCGGTGATCTGCCTTGAGCCGGGTATCTATCATACAATAACCATTTGCAAGCCAGGGGCAAACGCTAACCAATACACGATCGGCTCTGTGTGCGGAATCATTGGGATTTCGGATCTGCACACAAGAATTAATTGCAGCAGTCAAATTACAATTTCGGGTGTGGTTCCAAGTTCGGTGGTATGGACAGACATTACAGGGGGTGGACAGTATCTTCGATATCTATCACCGACAACAGGCAGCCTTGTCACCAACTTCAGGGCCGATAGCCTTGCTCCTTCAGTTATCCGTTACCGAGTTTGTGGAAATGCTGCTCAGAATCCTTGTTCTTCGAATGGCATTCTGTGCGCCGTTGTGACAGTTTATGTTTACCCGAATATTAGGATCAATATAAGCCCGCCTCATCCTGTTTTTTGTGAAAACGACACAAAAGATATTGTAGCCCAGGTACTTCCTCTTACGGGAAACTATCAAATCAACTGGCGTAATGCTATGGGGCAAACACTGCATCAGGGAGGGGTTTTTAGGCCTCCGGGTGCAGGGAATTACTCGGTTTATGCCATTGATCTTTCTAGCACTCTACCATGTAGCAGTGCTACGGAGACCTTCTCGGTTGCTTTCACAAATTGCCTTGAATGCCCTGCTGGCCAGTACTATTGTTCTCAGGATGATGTAGTTTCGATTTCTACGGTCTCGGCATTGATACAAGCAGGTGGGGTAGTGAGTTTTCCTTGTGAAGTATCAAATTCAAATATTGCATTGGTGGATGTGATAGCGAGCCAGGGAACCTGCCCCCAAATGTTTGTTTACCGTTATCTGGTGTGGGATATATGCGGAAATCGCGATACCTGTGACTTATTGATAGAAATAAACGATACAATTGCCCCTTCTTTTACCAGGCCTGCTGATATCACAATTTTTAAAAGCAATGATTGCAGCTATAATGCGAACCCTTCAGTTACCGGAGATGTTACGGATGAAAGCGATGACTGTTCAACCGGTCTTCAGGCGATATACAACGACTTCGTTTCCAATGGTCCTTGCCCGGGTTCGAAAGTTATCAACCGAACCTGGACCTTATCTGATGGATGTGGAAATGCTGCAGCCCCTCAGATTCAAACCATAACTGTGTTGGACAATACACCCCCGGCTTTAAGTTGTCCCGGAAATATCATTGTGCAGGGACTTCCATTGGAGCCTTATAACTTTATAACAATTGATCCACCGATGTATTTTGACAATTGTACACCAGTGGGCCAGATTACAATCAGTTGGACAATGGCCGGTTCAACTATTGGTTCAGGAAGCGGATTAATTCCATCAAATTATTTGTTTAACATCGGAACCACTACAGTAACTTATACAGCAACAGATGCTTGCGGAAATTTCAGGGCGTGTTCGTTTAGTGTTCGGGTGAATCCGGTTCCACCGGTAATAAGCTGTCCGCCTAACCTGAATTTGCAGACAGATGCCGGAGTTTGTACAACCACAATCAATCCTGGGCTCCCTGTGCTGACTTCTGGTACACCCATAGTAGTATGGATATGGATGATGACCGGCGCCACCCAGGCTCAGGGCAATGGATTTATTAGCCCCATATCTTATACATTTAATCATGGCATCACCACCATCAGATATGTGGCAACGAATATGGCAGGTGCTGATACATGTTATTTTACAGTACAAGTAACCGACAACGAACCCCCAACTTTCACCGCCCCAAGCCAGTTGAGTTTTTGCGTAAACAACATTATTACAGCTGTTTACGATGGAATGCCTGAACCCATGGCCGACTTCAACCCTGATAGGCCAGAGTGGTATCTTTTCAGAAGTGGAGACACCCATTTTGATCTTGACCCAAATACCTTTAGCGACAATTGTAGTTTGAACTGCAATCCGGTTATCAGGTGGCGAATAAACTTTGCCGATGGATCAACAATCCCTGCAAATCCAGCATTGTTTCTGCCCGGGCAGCCTTCGATGTATGGAACCGATATCCGATTTCCTGGCGATGGAATCAATTTCGGCAATCTCATTCATACTATCACCTATTGGATTATTGATTGCCACGGGAATATAAGCCTTCCTGTTACTACAAATATAATAATCTCACCCCGTCCGAATATAATTAAAATATACTAATAATTAAAAGCAATATATGTAAAAACAAGCATATAGACAGAATAAATATCCTCTAAAATATAATTGATAAACATGATAAAACTCTACAATAGAATTTTGAAAATAGTACAAACTAAACCCCAATGCCGATGAAACATGAAAAGAATTTCTAATGCCGATCAGTGAAGAATTGACTAAATGGCAGTGGCCAGATAGGCAATAATCCTATTACAAAGCCCTCTTCTCACTGTTGATCCTCTACCAACCGCCTTTGCGGACACCTTATTAAGGAAGTATTTTTAGGTCACATTATAAATTAAAACAATGAAAATCAATCAATTAAAAACAAATTATCAATTATCAATTTTCAATTTTAAACAATCAATTTAGAAACTTACAATTATGAAAAAGCAAATTTTAGTTCTGTTGCTGGCACTTTTTGCCGGTATTTCGGTTGCCTATGGTCAGGCAATTCAGGGTTCATTCCCAAGGCCCTTAGTTTGTGAAACAAGCCCTCTAAATCCAATTGCGGGTGTGCCTTATGATTATGCTGCAACACTAAACCCCGCTTTGGGAATTGCTTACTGGTATGCCACAACCTCAACTACATTTATGACCGCTGGAGCGAGGGTGGCTACCGAAGAATTAATCGGTGGCAACTATGTAACTGCAGCCACTAATTACAGAGATTCCTTAACCGTTGCTACAAGCCCAAGCACTACAAACATAACCTGGAATAGCGTTGGGTTGGCTAACCATACCGGTAATCTCCCCCTCGCTCCGGCTGAGTTGTTTGTGGTGGTTGAATACACTGCCCCTGCTGCAGGTTGTGCGAATAACATGAAAGTGTATCCGATCCGGCCTATTAACGCCTTTACGGTTGACATCATGAACATGAATCCTACAACTCAAGTACCCTCAGGGTATGGAACACTTGAAGAACAGTGCTATGATGGTGTTCAGTCTGCAGTTTACGTTCCTGCATCGAATATGATGGACTATGACTTCGGAACGAACGTTATGTATTTCGAAGTCATCGCTGCCAACTTCACCGACTTTTTCACTCCTTCGTTTCAGATTTCTGGTTTGATGAACGGTCAGACAGCTTTGTTAGAGTATGGGGTTGCCGTTGGTAGTTATGGTTTATTTAGTGAACTCATAGTAAATGGCACACCACTCTCTGGTTCAGCAGTTTCAACCGCTGTGACCAATACTTCTGAAGGTGTTTCAATCTATGTCAGGGTTACCATCACAAATGGTGATTATGAAGGACTGAGCATAGATGGAGATGCAATTACTTTGGCTGTTGATGCGTTGAACTCAGCCGTTCCACCACAGCCTGATGTTGATAACGACGACTGTACTGTAGTTACTGCTTATAGCGATTTTGCTACACAAAATCTTAAGGCTAGGCCAACTGTACTGCCAGTTGCACCTAACACCTTTATTCCTCAGATTGTTGCTCCGTAACCATGCCATGGCATAGCCAAACGGCAACGTATTTTGCTTTTTCATAACGGCCCGGCCGGCTTCGTCAACCTATCAGTGGACGAAGCCAGGCTGGAAAACCGTTCTGGACAAGGCGAAAAATAGTTGTTGAATAGCAATAAACCATGCAGCTTAGGGGCAGACGACGACGAAAGCCTTTTTGGAGAACCATGAGGCTTTAGCAAACCCGTTTTTACGGGCCTTGCAAGTGTGTGTTTTGCCCGGGCTGAAGGAAAAATCAACTGCCGCATTGCGGCATTCATCCTTCAGGTTATGGAAAAACAGGATCGCAACTGCTGAGAACGCTTGAAAACCTCCGGGAAACCGGTAGTAATGGCGACGCTTTGCGAATGTTCTAACCAGAATAATCGGGATAGGTTATGCAACAGGTCAGAATTGAAATTACGAGATCGAGGCATTCGGGCATTGAACAAAATGATCAAATGTGCCTCTGTTGGCATTTCAACGCTGAAGGGCTTAATAGGCAACAACCCTGTAGGCCGAAGTCAACTCGCTCTCCTATTCGCATTTAAACACCTTAATATTAATCACTTATGAATTGATGAAGAATATAAAAACAACCAGGCAAATCCGGTGCCGGGGGCGTCCACCCAATGATTGGGCGTGCCGCGAAGGGCCACCGGGCAAAAACCTGATATACACCAGGGATGGTCCATACTTTGCCCTGGGCAGGGGGCAACCTGATATTTCTGCCAGAAACTGGCTTTGGTTTGCCTATTCCGGTAAGCATTCAGAACCACCGGATAGGGATAACCACATGTTCACGTTTAAACAGGGTAAACCTGTCAACTCTGCAAGGGACTGGCGGGGATATGCCTTTTCCGGTTACCATGTGAACCCACCAGGGAAGAATTGTTATTTTATTGATTATCACAATGTTAAATCCAAATTGCTTGCTGAAAAATGGGGATACTATACTATGCTTCGCATAGTAGTGTGTGTGAAGAAGGCGGCAACTTAACAAGAAATTGATTTTTAAAAACTTTTATGATTACGTAAACTCATTTTGAAACAAACACTACATAGAGTTCTCATCAGAGGGATGTTCCTGATAGCCATTGGGATATCTCTACTGCTGACGGTGACACATGTCACCGCTCAGACTGGGAATACTGTGTATCAAGGTCAAACCACTGAGTTGGCAGCTATGAATGAAGGCGATTTCTATACATGGGAATTATACAATACTGCTGCAGGAGTGAACTTTGCCACTGATCCCGGAAACTGCCCACTTCAAGAGGCATTCTTCATTGGAGGTGTGAACACGGGTGCAAATGTATTTGTAAACTGGGTTATGCCGGGAGTTTATTACTTCAAGGTCACAGCTGTTAATGCCGCCGGTGGCAACAATCTGAAAG
>JAUXXY010000239.1 GCA_030684735.1 Bacteroidales bacterium
TCAAATAAAGTGCCGGTTCTTTGGGAAGAAACACCAACTCATCATCAGCGGTTCAATTATCGCTATTATGAGAAAGGAGCGTGGAAAGAGGGTTTTATCCCATTTTTGAAACACCTGAAGCGTTTTTTAACGGATAGAGATAACCGCCTGCAACAGCAAAACATCCTCGCGCTGCTGGTATTGCTGGTATTGCTGGTCTATTTTACGGTTATTTCGTTTCTTTCAGAAGGAACCTATGGTGGTGGTGATGATCTGCATCATTACCGTTTTGCGCGATATGCCTTTCGTTACCCGCATTTTTTACTCGACCACTGGGGTAAACCGCTCTTTACCGTCCTCAATGCCCCATTTGCACAAGCAGGTTATAACGGCGCCAGGTTATACAACGTGTTGGCCGCGATGTTTACGGCGTTTTTTACATTCAAATTGATGCAAGCCAGGCAGCAGAAAAATGCCGTACTGATCATTTTCTTTGTATTATTTGCGCCGGTGTTTATGTCGCTCATCCCCAGTGTAATGACCGAGATCACCGGCAGCCTGTGCCTGGTTTTGGCCGTGTTCCTATATTTCCGAAAAAATTACGCGTGGGCGGCATTTGTGATCTCTTTCATCCCTATGGCACGCACCGAAGGCTTTCTAATCATCCCGTTGTTTTTGTTCATGCTCGCCATGCGCCGGCAATGGAAAGCATTGCCACTACTTCTTGCCGGGTCAGTTATATTTTCCTTAGCAGGATGGAAACATTATGGCGACCTTTTCTGGATCATAACCAAAATACCTTATGGGTCTTTTTCTGCTGATATTTACGGCAGCGGAAATTTGTTTTTTTATGTTAATCCTGACGGCCTAAAAATGATTATTGGATTCCCCTTGGCGGTTTTATTTGTGATTGGAATCCTGCGTCATTTTTATGAATTAATTAAAAGCCGTTTCAGCCTGAAGACATACCATTTTGATGAATTTATCCTGATTTTTTTACCTGTAATTATTGTGCTTGTCTTCCATTCCCTGGCATGGTATCTGGGCACTGGCGCACTTGCGCTTCATCGGTTTATGGTACTGGTGATTCCTCTGGCTGTCTTTTTCAGTCTTAAAGGATTTAATTGGCTTGAAAAGCTTTTGTCATTTAATATCCGGGCTATCCAGCTTGTTTTGAGTTTATTGGTCGTAGTGTTGGTAATCCGCACAACTGTTGCTACCTACAGATTTCCGGTTCCTTTGAGTTCGCCGGCAATTCTTGTAAAAGAAGCCTGTGATTGGATTGAAGACAATGATCTGAATAGAAAAAAAATTTATTACTTTGATCCCAATGTGTTTTTCTTCCTCGACATTGATCCACACGATGAAAACAAAATACATTGCGAAGTTTATGATGTGCATGATCCCGGGGTGCGCATAGAACCGGGTTCTGTTCTTATATGGGATGCCCATTTTGGGCCTAACGAAGGAAGACTTCCCCTGGAAAGACTAACAGGGAGTAGTGATTTTATTGAATTGAGAAGGTTTGAGCCTCAGTATCCTTTCCAGGTGCTGGGTGGTTATTATTATGCGGTTTATGTGTTTCAACGGATATGACACCGGGTATCATTGCCTGCCATTGTGAGACATATTTCATATATAGAGCTAAATCTAAACATCTATGAGGAAGAATGTTAGTGCAAACCAGTTAAATTTCGCCTTTTTCCTGATAAGCCTGTTTCTTAGTTTAATGATCAAACTGAATCCTCCCGTTTGGATAGGATACGGCGATCCTTACGACTACTTGCATTATTCACATATGCCTGTGTCCGAAAAGGAGTTCTTCTTTCCGCAAAAAACGCCAAATCATTATCCAAGACCTTTTACAATTCCTCTGTTCTATAAGATAGCTGGCAGCGATCCGGATACTATTATTCAAATGCAAAAGTTCTTCCATGCCTTAAGCACCTGGTTCCTTTGTTTTGTTGTTTTACTATTTCTTAATAAACCGTTTGCACGAATCTTTTTCGTGGTTTTCTGGTACTTGTTGATGTCGTGGTGGAATATTTTAGGATGGACCCATACCTTGCTTTCCGAGTCGCTTGCCATGTCCTTGTTGTTTTTCTGGTTCGGTTCGTTTCTGCTTTTCTACCATAAAAGGAGAATCCTGTATCTTATCTTTCATTTGATCATTGCGGTGTTGTTTTCTTTTACTCGCGACAGCTGGCCATATTTTCTGATTATCTTTTATTTACAAATACTCTTGGTTACGTTTTTTTGGGAGAAAAAATTACGTGTATCAGTTATTGCTTGTTTAATTCTTAGCATTGGTGTTTTTATTGTTCAACAGAGATCGGCACAAATCGGCCAACGATATCGCTTACCGGTGATGAATAACATTGTGCTCAGGGTTTTGCCAAATGATCAATATTTGCAATGGTTTGCCGATAAGGGTATGCCTTGTGTGAATGAGCTAAAAGAAAATTTTTCAACAATCGAGGATTGGAAACAAGTGTACTCGCTCTACAATGATTCGGCCTATATTGATTTTTCAAACTGGATTACCGATAACGGGTACTCATTGTATGCCAAATTCCTGCTTACCCATCCATCGGCTCTTTTGCTGATGAATGAAAAGAAGAGCGACCTGAAGCGTATTTTTGCCTGTAATATTGGATATACAGGTGCGGTGAAAGGGTATAGTTGGATCAGCCAGTATGTTTTCCCCCTGTTTAACTCACTGGCCATCATTGCGCTAAACTTTTTACTTCTTTATTTTACAGTCAGGCAAAAAAAGCTTTTTACTGTTTTCCCTACAGTTTTAATCTTTCTTTTTGGCGCTAATGCAATGTTGTTATACCTTGCCGATGCACTGGAGGTTGAGCGACATTTGTTTATTACGAATATAGGCATCCAGTTTATTGGAATATTACTTGTTTCGCAAATGTTGAATTCAGATTGCCTGGCCGGCACACTGAGGAGCTTGCCCGGCATTCGCAGGCTGGATAGTTATTTCAACAAACCAAAGAACAATACGCAGCGATAAAGCGCTTTGCTGTGTGTAAAGTGTTTATCAAACTCCTACTTTATGCACATTGGTGCAGGCTATGTAATGTGGGCGATAAGCGGCATTACTGACGGCTTGCAGGGCTATGGCTTATGTGCGATTTTTTCTATCGTCAGATCGTCAAAATAAACCTTTTCTTTCCCTGGATTCCAGAGATAAATCTTCATTAATCCTGAAAGGGTATCCGGGATTTTTACTTCAAGTTCAACTTTTCCCCAGCCTATCTCATCTTCGGCTGACACTACCTGGCTAAAATTGTAATAGTTTGCTTCAAGAGGGGCAGTAAGGGCCACTCCGCCGGTTGCACGGGCTGGATATTTCCATACCGAAAGCCTGAAGCCTTCGCCTGGCTCAACCTTAAGCAGCATATCAGAACCAAATTGCTCTTGTTTATAAAGCATCATGGAGTAGATACCCGAGCGGGCGTGTTCATCAGACCGTTTCCCAACTCCTGAAAGCAGAAACTCTTTATCGGTGGAATAAAAAAACTCTCCGTTATCAGTCAACACTTCATAGTTGCAAGTGATAAAGGCCTCGAATGTTTGTTTGCTCTTGAGGGCTGCCGCTTGAATACCTTTGCGTGCCTGCATTATGTCAGGGTATTCGATATAATCATAAAATGGATATTTTGGCCTGATGCGGCCGAAGGAATGCCAATAAGCCTTCTTGGTCATAGCCATATAGTGAAGTGCTCCATAGCGGTATTGCATGGTTTGGAATATCCCATGACAACCGAATATAATAACCATGATTACAGCAAGAATTTTTCCCCACGTTCTTGTTGAAATCCATGTAATGAAGGCAGCAAGTGGGATAACCATGAGCGCATAACTATCAATCATAGGCCTTGAGCCAAGTCCACCGCCATACCACCAATCCCACCACGAATACACTACGTAAATGTTTAAGACCGTGAAAACCAGTATTGCCAGAAAAAACTGCCGGTATCGCTTGTAAAGTGGATAAAAACCTGCCAGTGCAACGATCATAATCGGTGTATACAGCAACCAACCTTTCCGGTAGCTAAACAAACCGTTTAGAATGTTTGGCTGAAGGAAGAAGAATTTCTCATCGCCATAAGAGTAAAAGAACCATTGCCCGGTACTGAACTTCCAGTAGAAAAGCTGGGGAGTAAACACAAGCACCGCAAGAAAGATAATAAGTAATATCTGATGCCATGAGCGCACAAAAAGCCTTATCCTCGGGCCAGCCTCATGCATGGTTTTAATATTATAGAGAATAAAAAACAGCACAACCAACCCATTGCTGGGCCTGATGAGTGCAATCAGGCCAAAAGTTAACCCAAGCCAAATGGTAGTAAAGGTAGATGGTTTCTGGTGCCATTTTATGCTTAGCCATATAAAGAGCGAAAAGAGCATAAAGCTATACACATGCGACATTGCAGCTTCAAAAGTCGAGTAAAAGAGCACCCCGGTTGCAAAGACAATGCTAAGAAACAG
>JAUXXY010000242.1 GCA_030684735.1 Bacteroidales bacterium
CCAAATAAAAAAGAAAAAGCATCTATAGTACTATAAATAAACATGTTAACAATTGAAAATGTTATTTTTTTTTTGAAACTTTGGCCTTGGAATTTTGGGCTTGAGACTTTCATTTTTAAAATCCTTGACTTTATGGACAGACACTAATTAGCGGGGCGTCCTCATTTTTCTCTACTTTTAGGGGCTTTTTCATTCAACACCCATCCAACTATGAAAAAATTTGCATTGCACTGGCAGATACTCGTTGCATTGGTTTTAGCAGTACTATACGGCATCTATTTAGGCGAACACGTCAATCTTGTTGCATGGATGGGTGATGTGTTTCTGCGTGCCCTCAAGATGATCATTATTCCTTTGGTATTGAGTTCTATCATATCCGGTGTGGCCAATATCGGTAGTGCCGAAAACTTAGGAAGGCTTGGCATTAAAACGATTTTATACTATATTTCAACAAGCACGCTGGCTATTCTCACAGGTTTGGTGTTGGTAAATATTTTTAAACCGGGTGCCGGAGCCGATCTGAATCTGATAGAATCAGTTGATCTGGGCTTGGCAAGCGATTCTTTGGGAGCAACCCTTATCAAGATTATCCCCGAAAATATTTTCAGCGCTTTTTCCGAGAACACACAAATGCTCTCGGTAATCCTGTTCTCGATCCTTTTTGGGTTCTTCATTACAAGAGTACCTGAGCGGGCCGGCGGGTTGCTTACTGATTTTTTCAATGCAGTGTTTGAAGTGATGATGAAACTAACACTATTCATTATAAAATTTACGCCATTTGGCATTTTTGGACTGGTGGCAATAAAAATTGCAGAGCAGGATAACCTGATGGCACTACTGCATGGCATGGGCTTGTATATAATGGTGGTTCTACTGGGGTTGGCAATACATGCAGGAGTTATATTGCCATTGATTCTTAAGTTTATTGGAAGGATACATCCAATCAGGCATCTCAAGGCCATGCAAACCCCATTGATAACAGCTTTTTCTACTTCATCGTCAAATGCTACCTTACCCCTGACAATGGAAGCCATCGAAATGAATGCCGGTGTTTCAGGCAAGATTTCCAGTTTCACTCTGCCATTGGGTGCCACTATCAATATGGATGGCACAGCCCTTTACGAATGTGTGGCTGTGATGTTTATTGCCCAGGCTTACGGTGTTGAATTGAGCTTTATTCAGCAGATGATTGTTGTTATAACCGCATTGTTGGCTTCGATTGGTGCGGCCGGTATCCCTATGGCTGGCCTGGTAATGATCACCATTGTCCTCACTGCCGTGGGCCTCCCGCTTGAAGGAGTTGGTTTAATCCTGGCGGTTGATCGTCTGCTCGATATGTTCCGGACCTCTGTGAATGTATGGAGCGATAGCTGCGGCGCTGTGGTAATTGCTAAGAGTGAAGGTGAAATACTGAAAGTGTAATAGTTTTAAGAGGGATTACAAGTTAGCAACAAGGCGAAACCCACCGCACATTTAAGCACTTTCGGTTTTTGCCGAAGCACAAGCCAAAGGATGAAAAACCAAAAGAGTGTAAATTGGGGCAAACGCACAAAAGAAAAACAAACATATATGAATGAATAATTTTTTTAACTTTACCAGTAATTATTGACAGACAATTTTCAAAACAAATTTGCAATGAAAAAGCTAATACTAATTTTCATAGTTTTATTGCTAAACTCATACATAGTAAACAGTCAGGATTATTGGGAAAACCTTAATACCCCTCCGGGTATTGGCATTTTTTCGATTGCCGTTAATTCAAATGAAAATATTTTTATTGGAATTTCTTATACAACTGGAGGTGGGCTTTATAAATCGACTGATAATGGAGTAAGTTGGGTGTTGTTAGGGTTTGAAAATGAAGGTATTAGCAAAATAGAAATAAATGAATTAGGATATATTTATGTTTATGGAGGGCCAGCAAATACAATATACAGATCAATTGATAATGGACTTACTTGGGATGCCCTATACGAGAGTATTCAAGGTGGTAGTTCCATGAATTCCTTTCCTGGTGGATTATTGTTTGCATCAGGTGGTACAGGAACTTATGTAAATGTTATAAGATCTGTTGATTATGGGATTACATGGGAAGAAGTACTGATCTTCCCATCAAATACAGAATACCCCTATGATATTGAAATACAGAACATTGATACAATATATATTGGAACTATTAACTTCACAGGCGGTGGCGGTGTATATCGTTCAGTAGATGGAGGAGATAGTTGGGAGCATATTGGCTTAACCGACCATTATGTTTCATCACTGGCTATGAATTCATCTGGAGACCTGTTTGCCGGCACACGGGGCCATTATTCACTATATGAAGGGGGTGTTTATGTTTTGCCCAAGGGGCAAACTGAATGGGTGAATTTAAAAGATGATGAATTAGTAACCTCTATGGTTATCAATTCCGAAGATGAAATTTATATCGGTTGTTCAACCCTTGATTATTTTTGGGGAGGTGTGCGCCGTTCGATTGATAATGGTCAAACCTGGGAAGATATTTCTTTAGAAACAATGTATGACCGTGATATTGAGGGCCTGGTTTTAGGCCCGGAAGAACACCTGTACGCCTTTGAATATTATTCGCCAACCCCATTATATAAAAGCGTGAATTCAACAATAAATTCCTTGCCAGGTAATCAGATTGAAAAATGTAATAAAACTTACAACTACCCCAATCCTTTTTCGGGAGAAACAACAATTTACTATTCTTTCAAAATAGATAATCCGGTTGAAGTACAAATAGCGATATATAATTCACAAGGAAATAAAATACAAGATATTATTCTTCCAAAATATTTTGGAAAAGAACAATCAATAAAGTGGAATCCTAAAGAACTGCCGGCAGGTATATATTATTACGAACTTTCTGCCGGCAGTATTCACACATTTAAAAAAATGGTATTTCAAAAGTAAAGAAAGGAGGGGGATATTATCTGTTTTTTAGTACTAATCTGGTAATACCATATACTTGCTGTCAACTTCTGATCCTTAATTGGACTACGTTTTTATATTTTCTATCACATTTCTAAGTACATGACAAAAATTTACATAATGTTTTAAATTCTTCTAAGTTATTTGAATGCAGCACTTTAGCAAGATGAGTCAGTCCGTATTTGAATATGCTTTTTGCTCGTCTTCCATGTTTTTTGATTTTTATAGGGCAAATTTGATCCAGGTATATGCCAACCTTGTAAGCCCAAACGAATGCAACAAGGATTAGAGAAACAAGTTTGGCAACACGTTCCATATCATTAAGGTGCGTATCCTCGATGTTGAACCCGCTTGTTTTCATTGCCTTAAATGCAGACTCAACCTGCCATCGTTCTTTGTATAATGAATTTGCTTCATCGGGTTTATTAAAGGAGACAATGATTTGCAGCTCAGGCTTACCTTGTTTGCTCATGATTTTTGAGCCTGACAGGTAGCACAATTGATCATTGACCTTAACAATACCATGAAAAAATTCGTATTGGTTCATTTTCAGGTTATTAAACAGCCATGATGCTTTAACTTGGTGACCATTTCTTGGGATAACGACCCAAAAGTTTTCCCTAATACGGATATGGTAGCGGATGCTGTATTGGTTAAGAAAACCAAGCCACTGGTCTCCGACAAATTCTCGGTCAGCCAACAGGCAATCGATGGTATGAGCGCCAAACAAATCAATATATCGTTGCATTAAGCCAATACGCTCAACTGTTGATGAGTTACCAAACTTGGGCATCATAGTATACATCACCGGAAAAGCAACACCTTTGTAAACAACTGCTAATACTAAGATATTGATATCAAATGAACCAAATTTCCAGTTTGTCCTGTCCATAACTAAGCGATATGGTGGTTCATGGGGCAATAGGGCAAAGACCATCCGGGCAATGAGCGCATAATCAAGGAGGTACTCAGCCATAAAGCGTTGTATCCGCCTTAATGATGAGCTAACTTTTGCCTCGGTATCAAAACCTACTGCCAGATTTTCAAAGCAAACAGTCTGTATCTTGCAAAGTGCGCAAATAAATAGGCCAAAGAACTTTATTCGGGCTAAATTCAAGTGATTCCCGAAAACTTGAGTTAATGTTGATAATAAAATGGTATTTTTACATTCAGACTTGGTATTCATTTATCTTAGTGTTAGATGTAGAGATTTTTCATCTAAGATACTGAATATCAAGTCTTTATATTCATCATTTGAAAAAAGTTATTATCAAGTTATTAACATATTATATTGATAATCAAGCTATTAATATTTTTTGTCATGTACTAAGATCACATTTATTTATGTACTTTAAAATTTATTAAAATGAAAATCAAGATTTATTTAATATCGCTATTTTTAGCATTGTTTACATTAAGCATCAATGCACAAATTATTAATTTAAACCCTGACCCTGATGGTGATCCATGGATAGCAGGTGGCTTGCCTGAAATCACACTGGAAATACAGGCAAAAATGGATGCTATTCCTGAAATGGTTTTATCGTCGATTTCTTCAAGACTTGATTTACCTGAAGTTGTCGATAATTCGCAAAACATGTTTATGCGACCCATATTTCTACAATCCGGTGGTAGTTGCGGACAAGCATCAGGAGTAGGATATGACTTCACTTATGAAATCAATTGGGCAAGGGATTTACATTCAAATGTTATTGAAAACCAATACCCCACACATTTTACATGGAATTTTTTAAATGAAGGCAGTGGTTATGGCTCATGGTATTTTGACGGTTGGGATATAATTATGGAAAATGGATGCCCCAACTTTCCCACTTGGGGTGGGATGGCAGGTGATCCAAGGCGATGGATGACAGGATATGACAACTATTACTTAGGAATGCACAATAAAGTGGATTCTTATTGGTACATTAATGTTGGTACTCCTACAGGTTTGGAAACATTTAAGCATTGGATTGATAACCACAACGCAGGTACTGAAATTGGGGGGCTGGGATGCTTTGCAATTTATATGTCTGGCAATGTTTATGGTGTTTTACCTCCAGCGAGTGCTGAAGCAGGGAAAGCAGTAATAGGTGACTGGAATTCTAGCACTGGAGGATATCATGCAATGACTTTTGTTGGTTTTAATGATAATATCAAGTATGATATTAATAATGATGGCTTATTTACAAATGATATGGACACGAATGGTGACGGTATTGTTGATATGAGAGATTGGGAAATTGGAGCCTTAAAGATTGCAAATAGTTGGGGTTTATCATGGCCAGGTGGACAATATTCTGATGGATATATTTATTTTCCGTACCGTTTGCTTGCGAAGGCAGGAGCAATTACAGCTCATAAAGTTTATGTGTTAATTGCAAAGGAAGAATACACTCCTGAGCTTACTGTAAAAGCAAACGTTGAATACCCAACTACAAACCTTGATGATCCGGCAAGGAGAAAATTGGAATTTAATGTTGGTTATGCATACAATGCAAACCAAACAACACCAATAAATTACACCGACTTTAACTCCTTTAATAATCAGGGTGGCTACCATCCAATGCAAGGCATAAATTTTGATCCAATAGAAGTTGGTTTAGATTTTGGTTACTGGTATCAAAATGAAGATGTTGGTAAGATATTTTTTATCGTAGATGAAAATGAATATCCAGCACCTCCTAACGATGGCAATATTGAATACTTTTCAATTATTGATTACCGCTGGGGAGAAGTATTTGAACTTTATTGCGATGAAACCAATGTAGCAATAGTTAATGATGATGAAACTATTCTTTCAATTGATTATGATCTTATACCTCACGAGTCAAACATCACAGAGAATTTATTCCTTTTCAGCAATATGGTTTCCCGTTTCACACCAACAGTTGACAACAATGCAACTTTAACAGTAGAGGATGGGGTTCGTGTTGATATGTATAACAGCGAAATACATATTAACGGTGGAAGTTCCATTGTTTTAGAAGATAATGTAACGTTTTTGGCCAAAACAGGTAGTTGTAAAATAGTGATTGATGGAAACATAAGTATTGGCTCCAATGTAAGTTTTATATCTGAAGAAGGTGCGCTATTAGAGGTGTTATTAAACAACAATTCACTTCAGGCAACTTTCAATAACGCTACTTTTAATAAATGCAGGCTACATAATTATGGCATTGAATTGGACATTGCCAATTCAACATTCAACAACTGCGGCTGGATTTATTCTTTTCATGGCAATGTAACGGTCGCAAATTGCGATTTTTCAGAAACCTGGCTTTATCTCGAAAATCAAACAACTGATCCCAATTTAATAGCAACCGTGAAGAATTCTACTTTTAACAATATCAATGCACATGTTGGCATTGACGTTTGGAATTACGGAAAGTATTTTATTCAGGATAATGACATAAAAGCCCACCACAACGGTATTCAAATCTTTAATTCCGGTGATGGAAATTCGGGGAACCAGCTTATTTACAATAACAATATCCACAATTGTGACAAAGCAGGTATATTGGCGTATAATACAACTGGTTCAATTGCTGTAAATCACATTCACAATAACCGCATTGGTTTGAAACTGATGAACGGCTGCAACATCGCTTTGTGTGGAAATCCGGGTGCGTCCTCGTTTGATGAAATGAACCATATAACCGATAATGACGAGTATGAGATATATATATCGAAATACAGTTTTCCATGGTATTTCAGGTATAATGCCATAATTGATGAAGACAATGCTGGCAATCCCGATGATCCATTGCTGTATTTTGCTTACCCAGCAGGGAGTAAGGTTAATCAGAAAGATATTCGATATAATTGCTGGGGTAATAACTTCGATGCTGCTGAAGACTTGTATCCAAGCACATATTTTATTTACAATCCTACATGGTGTCCGGGTGGTTCATCAATAGAAACCGATGTGGCAGAACAAATGTATATGGATGGTAAAGAACAGTTTGACACGCAACAATACACCCAATCAAAAGCTACTTTTATGCTACTGATTGATCAGTACCCCGAAACAGAATATGCTGTATCGGCAATGAAAGAGCTTGTTGTTTTGGAGAAATTTGTATCCAATGATTATGAATCATTAAAAAATTATTACCAATCCAATGACAGCATTCAGGCTGACACAATATTGCAAAAACTTGCAGTTTCATTGTCTAATAAATGTGATGTTAAACTTGAAAACTGGCCTGATGCCATTGATCATTACGAAAGTATTATCAATGACCCGGAAACCCTGGAAGATAGTGTTTTTGCAATAATTGACCTTGGATACGTTTATTTTTTAATGGAAAACAGTGGTTATAAATCATCTTATACAGGACAACTTACTCAATATAAACCCGAATCAAAAGAACAATTTTTTGATCACAGAGATTATTTGCTTTCGCTACTACCTGGTGATAATGTGAGTGAATCAATGAAAGGAAATATTGCAGCATTAAAAGAGGGTGAATTGTTACAAAATGTTCCTAACCCGTTTAAAGGAAGTACCCAAATTTGGTACAAACTGGAAAATGAATTAAAGGTTCAACTGAATGTGTACAACTACACAGGTCAATTGATAAGTTCTTTTAACGTGGGAACAAAAACAAAAGGAAACCATCACATTGACTTTGATGCAAACGGACTCAAAAGCGGAATCTACTTCTATTCAATCAGTATAAATGGACAAACAACAGATTCAAAGAAAATGACAATAATGAAATAGAATTTGGACAAAAAATGCACAAGCTTCGCAGCTATACACATCCCGCCTTCACACGGTCTAACACACAACCAAAAAGGCGGGATAAGTATACCTGCCCCAACGCCAGACAGACATGAACGCCCAGTTGCTAACAAAGGCTCATAAAGCATGACGGGTGAAGTCGTAAAATTGAGCTTTTGAACAATTAAAAAACGTTATCGTATATTGAAAAATTTATGCTTCAAAATCCGCCACGCTTCATACCCCCAACCGAAAACAGTAACTGTTCGGAACTTAAGAATATAGAATACAGAATAAAAACTCAAATACAATGGAAACAAGAAAACCCGCACCGACATTTGAATTATGGTTCCGACCCAGAACTCTCTGTCGAACTGAGCGAAGTTTCCAAATTACTTGAATCTTATTCTTCCGCCATTCTGGATTCTATATTCTGAATTCTGGCTTCTTACTTCTGTCTTCTGTCTTCTGACTTCTAATCTCTCTAATGATAATTAACACGAACAGTAGCAGAAAATAAATGAACCCAATCCCACGTCATTCTGCTGACATCACCAAATGGCTTCCAATTACCCGCGAAGAAATTGAAAAACGCGGGTGGGAAAGACCGGATGTGATCATTGTCAGCGGCGATGCCTATGTGGATCACCCTTCTTTTGGGGCTGCCGTGATCGGGCGTGTGATTGAATCGCGCGGTTATCGGGTAGCCATTTTGCCACAACCCAACTGGCGCGACGACCTGCGCGATTTTAAAAAACTGGGCGAACCCAGGTTGTTTTTCGGCGTTACGGCTGGTAATATGGATTCAATGGTAAACCACTATACGGCTGCAAAGCGTTTACGATCGGACGATGCCTACACCCCAGGTGGCAAAGTCGGTTTCAGGCCCGACAATGCTTCAGTTGTGTATTGCATGATACTGAAACAGCTTTATCCTAACACACCCGTGGTGCTTGGAGGTGTGGAAGCTTCGATGCGCAGGATTACTTACTATGACTACTGGGAAAACAAGGTCAGGCCGTCCATCCTCATTGAGTCTGGCGCTGACTTACTTATCAACGGCATGGCTGAGTATAGCATCATGGCGCTACTTGAAAGGATGGAACAAGGTATGTCATTCCCTGAAATTCAAGACTTGCCTCAATCTGCATATCTTATAAAGAATCTAGAGGAGCTTCGAACACCTGCATCCTCCGGAGACCTCCACATGCCGCCGCATAATGACATGTTGGCCGACAAAGCCCTGTTTGCCAATACTTTTAAAACCTGGGAAACAGAGATCAACCGTGTAGAGCAACGGCGCATGCTACAACCAAACAATGAAGGATTGCTCGTTATCAATCCCGACCATCCTGTGCTTTCGACCCCTGAACTTGATACCGTTTATGACCTCCCCTACACCCGCCAACCTCATCCCAAGTACCTGAAAAGAGGACCAATTCCTGCCTATGAGATGATCAAGCACAGCCTTGCCATCCATCGCGGTTGTTTTGGGGGCTGCAGTTTTTGCACGCTGGCGGCACACCAAGGTAAATTTATCAGTAGCCGATCAAAGGAATCAATACTAAAAGAAGTTGAAAAAATAGTGGCAACACCTGGGTTCAAAGGTCACATCACCGACCTGGGCGGGCCAAGTGCCAATATGTACCGGATGGTGCCTATTGATTTGCAGAAATGTAAAAAATGCAGCAGGGCATCGTGCATCTACCCTTCAATATGCAACAATCTGAATACCAGCCATCAACCGCTTATCGAACTCTACAGGAGAGTGCGACTGCAACCGGACATTAAAAAAGTATCTATCGGTTCAGGAATAAGATACGACCTGTTTATGCACTTGAATAAAATGGAAGCAAGGGTTCCCGGTAATAGGGATTATTTTGAAGAGCTGGTGGTTCATCACGTTTCGGGCCGGCTAAAAGTAGCTCCCGAGCACACCTCCGACAGGGTGTTAAAACTCATGCGCAAGCAACCTTTCCATCAGTTTGCAGAACTTAAAAAAGAATTCGACAGTATTTGCCGGCAACATCATCTTCACCAACAACTTATCCCTTATTTCATATCATCGCACCCTGGCTCAGAAAAAGCCGACATGGCCGAACTGGCTGACAAAACCCGACAGCTGGGTTATCACCTTGAGCAAGTGCAGGACTTCACCCCCACTCCGCTCACCTTAGCAACCACCATGTATTACACCGGTTTGAACCCCTACACCATGCAACCCGTGTATGTTGCGCGTACTGATAAGGAAAAGCAGGAACAGCGGCAGTTTTTCTTCTGGTATAAAGAGAAGAAAACGTCCTCTACGCAAAAAAGACACATTGGAGGTAAGCCAAGCTATAAGAACGCCTCCAGAAACAAAGAAAACCCGAAGAAAAGCAATTAATCCTCCTCGTGAAGTGGCACTACCAATACCGGACATTTGGCTTTCTTGATCACACCCTCGCTTGTGCTACCTAGCAGTGCCTTGTAGAAAAATCCGTGATTTTCCTTGCCAATAATAATCAAATCGGCTTTGATCTCATTGGCTTTTTCAAGGATCGAGGCTACAGGAATACCAAATAACAATGCAGCATGTGCCTCAATACCATATTTGCCAAAGTATAGTACCATTGCGTTCAACTCTTGTTGCTCGCGGCTCATTTCCATTTCGTGCTGCTCACGTAACACCGGTGGTTCAATGTTCTGCTCGAGAAAAAATGGGTTAGGATCAGCCACATGAACAATCCAGATGTTAGCTTTCAACGCAAGGGCCATTTCTTGGGCGTTATCAATCATCTGTGCAGCAAGATCAGAAAAATCAATGGCAAGCAAAATGGTTTTCATCTGAAAGTGGAATTATTCTTCATGCAAATATAATCAAAAAAGAGCAATATGCCAATTTGGTTGCATCGGAAATATTATTAAACGTAACTTTGGGCCCACTCCAAAAAGTTTTTTATTATAAAAAATTGTACCCTGAGCACTGAGCCATTTTGCTTTGATCATTTTGGAATTGATTCAATATTTTGCTTGTCAGGTAATTAAACTTTTTTTATCATGAGATTAACTCTTCTAATAATTCTCCTGTCAACCATAAATTTTTCCGCTTCATGTGCCGGAATCGGGAAATGGCTTGAATACCTGAAAAGCCTGCCTGGGGATGCCCGCGAAATCAGCATTGATAGCTTCTTTCAAGCCAGGCCTGTGTTCCCTTGCTCTGAAAACGACACGATCATGTATTTTTTCTATCGTGGGGAGGCTCGATCTGTGTCCCTTGCCGGCGATTTTAACAACTGGAAACCGCAAGCTCAATTTCAACAAGTAGAAGGTAGCAGTTTCTGGTTCCTGAAAATGACCTTTCTTCCTGATGCCCGACTTGATTATAAGCTGGTGATCAACAACCGCGACTGGATTACCGATCCGATGAATCCAAGTATCGAAACAAGTGGGTTTGGGGTTAATTCGGCGTTCAGCATGCCTGCGTACTTGCCATCGTCTATGGCAATAGCATACGACAGCGTTCCACAAGGTAAAACCGTTAGCTTTTCGATCCAAAGTCGTTTTTTACACAACACCCGAGAGGTAACATACTACCTACCTGTTACTTATGATCCATCCGCGTTCTATCCCATGATTCTTTTTCACGACGGCCCCGAGTATATTCGATTAGCCCATGCAACGATTATCCTCGACAACCTCATCTATGCACAAAAGATACAACCTGTGATTGCTGTTTTTGTTCCACCGGTTGATCGCACTGCAGAGTATGCCGGACAAAAACAAAAGAAGTTTATATCCTATATCACCAAAGAACTGTTGCCCGAAGTTGAAAAACAACTTAACATCTCTTCCGATCCGATGCAGCGAGCGGTATTAGGGGCCTCTTACGGTGGTAATATTTCGCTGGTGCTAGCAACCCGGCATCCACAGTTGTTTGGTAAAGTGGCAGCTCAGTCGGGGTACGTGCAGCCATCGCTTTATAGTTACGTTCGCAATGAAGACCGGGTTCCATTGAGTATTTACCTTGATATGGGCATTTACGATATCCCGGTTCTTATTCCCCTGATGCACGATTTTGCCCACCTCATAAATCCCAAAAGCCACCAGGTATGGTATCGCGAAATTTCGCAAGGCCACAGCTGGGGAAGCTGGCGCGATCACCTGGCCGAGGTGCTGGAGTATTTTTTTGCAAGAAGGTGAGAACGCTAAATTTTTCATTATATGTAATTCCAGCCTCACCTCGCAATCTATCTGCCTGCGCTTTCCCACTTATGGACATTTAATCCAATATCATATCTACAATGTTACGGTCGGTAATTTTTCCCACGGGATAAACATCCTTGCTTCGGTCCCAGTATGGTGTGCGGGAATAGAACCAATTGAGTATGGCAAACTGGTTGCGGGCATAAACAGGATTGGCAGCTTTGTGGGCTTCAAATTCGCGGCGAAGTTCTGGGTTTTGCGTCATCATCTCTCGCGCTAATGGTTCCATCACATAGGTTTCGGCGTACTCCTTCTGCTCAAAGATGGCATTGAAGAATCCCCAATACAGGAAGGAGTCATTGCTTTTGGGTTCGAGCATGTGTGCGATGAGCCCGGCAGCCGGCTGGTTCATATCTATAATGACCGAACCTGGCATATAGTGCCGTACTTGCGTAATTTCTTCCTGATCGAAGGTCACAGTGTGGTGGCCTTCATAAGGTGTTGGCCTCCATTTCGTATTGCTGAACCTATAAGATTCTACATCCAGCTCCAAGGGACTCGACAGACGGTGCATTTGCACCCCGTGGGCGGCCATGCGTTCAATCACGGTGCTCCATTCAACCGGAATGATATAGGCCTCGGGTAATAATGCGGTACTTGTAGGGATATTGTTGTTAAACCAAGGTAAATTGTACGTATTGGGACGATCGGGTTTATACACAAACCATGGCCCTCCGGTGAGATCGCTCTGCCTTATGTCATATTCTACACCCAGGAAATTAACCATCACACTGTCGGTGGTCGAGATGCGCCAACCCAATGGATATGGTTCTTTGCGAAATTCGGGCAAGGTAGTGTGTTGGTCGGCGTTGCGTACCAGTGTTTTCAGGGTTTTGTATTCCTTGTTGAGCAACTCCAGGGTGTGAATCAGCATGTTATAGGTGGCCGATACACGGGTCTTGTAATCTTTGAGCATGTGCGTCTCGATAAGCATACCCGGCCGGTTGCGTGTAGATGTGTAGCCCTGCGAATACATAGGAGGCGCAACACCCGAGCGCATGCCGCTGCGTGGGTCGTGCCAGTTGCGGAATTGCACATATTGAAAGATGGGAAACCCGGCCTCAGTCATCGTCGTTTGTATATAAGGCTCATACACTTCGAGTTGCCATTGGGTGAGTGGCTTATCCATGTTGCCAAAGGTTTCGAGGCTATAGGTGAGTGTGTATTGGTAGTCGGCGCCATCGGTGGTGTGGATGTCAATAAAAAAGTCGGGTATCCATTCGTTGAACAGCCTGAGCCAGGCGCGCATTTCGGGAGCATCAGCCTTCACATGGTCGCGATTGAGGTTGTAGTTTTGAGCCGTCGCCCGCCAGCCCATCTCCTTTGGCCCGTTTTGGTTAATACGGCTATAGGGTCCGAAACGCTCATGGCCATCGGGGTTCACAATGGGAATGAAGAGTATGGTGACATGATCGAGCAATTCTTCATGTTGGTGTTTAATAGCCATGTCGCGAAGTAGCATAAGGCCTGCATCCTTGCCATCAGGCTCGCCCGGGTGTATGCATGCCTGTATCAACAAGATGGCTTTGCCACTATTTTGAGCCATCTGGGGTGTAAATTTGCTATCTTTTGAGGCAATGAGCAAGGAGATTTCCCGTCCCTGGGGTGTCATGCCATAACTTGTATAGTGTATTATGGGTGAGGCTTCGGCCAGCTGGCGACAGTAGCGCACAGTTTCATCATATCGAGGTGTTTCGAGGTAGCCCGAGCTCTCATACCAGGTTGCAAATGTTGCGGTAGTTTTTGGATCGTGGGCGGATGCGTTCAGGTAAACTAATAGTAAGCCGCAGATTAGAAAACGATTCATATTATTAAAATGTAGTTTATTTCGATAGATGGTTGCCTTCCTGGAATTCCACAAAACAGGCATTAAAAGGAAAGCCAGCCAGCGTTGCAAAGAGCAGGTATGCTCACGCCTTCAGCAATAAGAGCTTGTCTGGTGAAAATCATAGAGTTATAGCTCAAGTACCTGTGAAACCATTTCAGCAATGTCGAGAATTTTTACTTCATCTTCTTTGTTTTTGTATTTGATGCCATCGGTCATCATCACCATGCAGAAAGGACAAGCTGTTGCCACGATATCGGCATTCGCTGCGATGGCATCTTCAATTCGTTCGATGAATACTTCTTTGTTTCCTTTTTCAGCTTCCTTGAACATCTGCCCACCGCCAGCACCGCAACAAAGTGAAAATTGCTTATTTCTTTTCATTTCCACAACACTACTCCCGGCGATAGCCCTGATCACCTCACGAGGTGCTTCATATTCATCGTTACCTCTGCCTAGGTAGCAAGGGTCGTGGAAAGTTATACGTTTCTCAGCAAAGCGACCTGAGTTCAGTTTAATTTTCCCTTCAGCAATCAGTTTATTTAGGAATTGGGAGTGATGCATCACTTCAAAGTTGCCATCAAAATCCGGATACTCGTTTTTAAAGGTGTTGAAGTCGTGCGGGCAACAGGTGATAATTTTCTCTACCTGATAACCTTTGAGTATCTCGATAATTTGTAAAGTTTGCATTTGATAGAGCATTTCGTTTCCGGCTCGTCTGGCCGAATCGGCAGTATCTATTTCTTCAGTGCCCAACACAGCGTATGCGATATTCAAATGATTGAGGATTCTGACAAATTCAACAAGCACCTTTTTATAGCGATCGTCAAAGGCACCCGCCGAGCCAATCCAAAGGAGGTAATCGGGTTTGTTGCCTTGGTTGACAAGATCAGCCATTACCGGAACATTAACGCCGGAATCAGTGGCCCATTTCATACGGTCATCGGGCGAAAACTGCCACGGAGCACCATTGTTTTCGATATTGGTAAACATCATGTTCAACTCGTTGGGCGCTGCCGATTCTTCGAGAAATAGATACCGGCGAAGTTCGATGACAATTGCCACCGGGTCAATGTTAACAGGACACTCCTGAACACAAGCATTGCAGGTGGTGCAAGCCCAAATTTCTTCGGCGGTGATACGGTCGAGCAAGGTGTGGTTTTCAGAATAATCTTTGTCATGCCTGCGAACTTTTCTTCCCACCATCTCTATTCGATCACGCATATCCATTACCAGTTTTCGGGGCGAAAGCTTCTTGCCTGTGATGTTGGCCGGGCAGCTTGACGTGCATCGCCCACACTCGGTGCAGCAATAGGCATCCATTAGATTTTTCCATGTAAAATCGGTGGCATCCTTGCTTCCAAACCGTCCGTGTTCTTCACCTGTAGCCGGATGAGCAATCTCTACTGATGGATTGAGCATCAGTCTGATTTCATTGATGATCGAGGAGATTACCGGAAGCTTTGCCTGCGGCCCAAGCTTCGAATAATAAACATTTGGAAAAGAGAGAAACACGTGCAAATGCTTCGAAAAAGGGATGTAATTT